>JAPOVQ010000026.1 GCA_026708035.1 Chloroflexota bacterium
GACCACATCGCCCAGCCTTCTCTTGATGGCCCTGCGACACTGCGATCATCGATTGGAAAACGCCGGATGTCTGCGACTGCTTGCTCGGTCAGTTTTGTGGCTTCTTCATCACGACCAGCTTCGTCGAGTAATGCCGCCTTACGCAGCGTCCACATCGGATCGCAATTCTCTGTCTTCCAGTCTGCAAGTAGCTCAGCCAGAGCCTCAAAGTCCAGGGACCAGGCTGACCACAAGCATCGCTCGTGGTGAATGCGATGACTCACATCGGCGTTGTCATCGAGAAAGTGCATCGCAGTCTCGATCCGCCTAGTAAACGTATCTTCGTCAAATCGGAGTCGTGCGACTGTCACAAGTGTCAGCAGGATCTCGCGACAAGCCTCTCTGATATCCGGCGACACCTGATGCAATTCAACCGAGGTATCGTTCGTCTGAACATCGATCATGTGCGCCATAGCATCCTGCGCGGCTGACTCTAGCTCTGAGGATATTGGCTCTAGCGTGATTTCATGTCGCCACGCCAGTTCTCGGATTGCGTAAACCCGCTCGGCCAAAGACAGATTGTCTAGGGCTCGGAGGATGCTGGACTCCCACGCGCGAGTCCTGCTGATCAGTGAACCTCTCACTTCAAGCGGCGCCACAAGCCAACCTGGGTATAGGCTTCGATTCGTTGGCCAAATGGTCGTCAGTAGTTCGTGGGTCGGGTCCTCGTCGCCCTGAGAGCCAACCGAAGTGTGAGGGGACCATGGCTCTTCTAGGGGACTATCTGACGTGACCACCTCCACCGGTTTGAGATGGGGTGGGGGATCTCGATGGCTTTGGGTAGCGGGCGCTGGCCAATCCGCAACGTCGTAGGGTTGGCCTCCCTCCAACGAACGTAGAATCCAATCCGTGGCGTACTGATGACCCAGATGGTCTGGCCAGCGACCAGCTTCCGGATGATGTGCAAGATCAATGGCGATCACGTTACGGGTTTGAAAGCGATCTCGCTCATTGGCGGTGAAGTTGAGCCAACCGGCGACGTATATCCTCGGAGCAGATTCGCCAAGATTGTTCTGCACCCATGTGGACCACTCAAGAAAGTTCGGGTCGTTCCCTGAGAACCCGATCAAACAGAACACTGTCTCCATCATCGCCTGCTGAACCGTGTTGACGAATGGAGCATGACGCTGCGGATACGTGCAATAGTCTTCTTCAGCAACGATCAGCGGATAGTGGCCGTCGAGAGAACCGTGTAGCTTGATTATTCGCGGTTGCGCTGAAAGTGGGATCTCATCTTTGTTGTGCACAACACTGTAGGGACGTTCCGGGACTGAAAGACAAGTGCGTTCTAGCAATGTGTCCCAATTTGTGGTAAACACGTCACGCCAAGGAAGCTTCAACATTCGCCTGTGGAACTCTCCCGGGTTGAAGTCTCCATCCCGAATCTGTTGCTGAAGGAATAAGTGCAAGCTCCTACGTCCAAAGCAATCCTTGTACTCTTGAGCTAACCCTAGAGCGCCACGGGGATCCGACGAGTTGATCGGCGCGCTCTGCTGGCAGCCGCTCGAGGTTTGAGGATGGATCTTGCGGAACATTGCGCTGGCCAACTCATTCCACAGGGGGAGTTCCCCGGCATCGGGTCGAGCCGGCTGCGCGTACTTGCTGAATCCGCTGCCGATCATTACAGATGCATGCCCCGCGCGTGACCACAACGCATCGCGGACATGGTTCATATATTTCTGATCAGGAAAGGACATTATTGTCTTCGACAAGGAATTGGTGTTTCTGCAAGACTAAGAATCCTCGACTTGGTTCATTCTGTCAACGATGCCAGCTGGAGACTTAGCAAATGTAAGCGTCGACCAAAGGACAGTTGTAAGTGTAGGTCATCGCTGTATGAAAGACGAGTTGACCGACGACTGCGGACGATTGACATACCACAAATATAGCAAGGTCTTTGCAAATGGCAAAAGGAGGTAGCGATGCCAACAATCAAACTTCGCGTGCTGCTTCGCCAAGCTACGGGAACGGCGGAATCCCCAGCCCTCAACCAGTCAACGTCGTCACGATGAGGCTGGTCTCAACTTGCCTGTTTGGGATGGCGAGATTCGACACTCGTCCTAGCTGTCAGGGCACCAGAGCCACCAACTCCAGCAACGCAGGTGCGGGCGGCGGCTACCGAAGCGGCCGGCTCTAGAATCCCTTTCGAATGGGTTCGCAGCCTCGAACCACACTCATTTGGCGTAGTCGGTCGGATCGGCAACTGCCACGTTGTCGAGTTGATCCGGAGAGTGGCACCACACGTTGCGCTGGGCCCGCACCGGGATCGGCCGGGTGCTGGTTGGACTGCTCCATGACGCGAGTTCAAGGCGAGGAAGCTGCACGAAGCGGTTGACCACGAGCTCGATCGCCGGTCGAATGTCGGAGTCCCTGGAGAACACGATGCCAACGTCATAGGTTCGATCAATGGCGCCGGCCACCACGTCGATGCTCAGTTCAACATCGATGCCCTTCTCTTGGGCCAGGAGGTGCAGATAGTTCAGCGGGTATCGCAACGGCCGCTGTATGACTGTGCAGCCATTGGCCGTCCAGCTCGCGCACCGCTTCATATGGGCCGCCTAGGACTTGGAGTCTTTCGCCGAGTCCGGGCAGCCGGTGTAGATGCGGACCTCGTACAGATTGCGGACGAAGCCTTGCGCCTTGCGTGACGCCAGCAACCGACCAAGCGCCATGGAGTCGAATTGGCCGTCGGTGAAGTGGCGCGCCTAGACCAATTGAAAGAACGCCATCCGTGCGCAGTTGTATGCGTTTTGCCCGTCGACAAATAGCGTGACTCGATCGGCCATGGCTCAGTGGTGACAAGACCCCGCCAGTTCACCGCCTACGGCGGTGGACGGCGGTGGACGGCGGTGGACGGCGGTGGACGGCGGTGGACGGCGGGGAGTATCGGCACACTAGTGGCCGGTGTCAACGGCGATCGCGCTCGATCACGGCACGCGGCCCGCACATTCATGGCTACGACCGCGGCTCCAAGCTGCGTCGATCTGCCGGCCGGCAGGATTTCGCGAGCCTGCGACGCCACCAAGCACGGCTGTTCACACCGCCCTAGGTGTTCTTCCCACTTAGGTTATTGACAGCGAGCCGCTGAGTTCGGATACGTCCTTTGAGCCCGGTGGGGGGACGCGAGTGATTGTAGGCCGCGAGCCACGCGGGAAGGGTGGTGATCCGATCCGCGTTGCTGAAGTAGGACCGCACCTAGGCCCATTCGTGCAGCAAGGTGCGGATGAACGCCTCGGCTTTCCCGTTGGTCTGGGGCCGGTAGGGCCGCGTGCGCTTGGGCCGCACGCCAGCCGCGAGATGGTGGAGCACTACATGCACCTCGCGGACACGGACGTGACCCAGTTGCACCGGCGGCATAGCCCACTGGATCACCTCTAGTAAGACCTGACTACACAGTCTCGCTCTAGACCCGCGACCCAAGATTGCCCGTGGCGTGCTCGTACGCATGATTTAGTGACTGTTCAACGCCCTATCCCGCTCCGATGTACCGATCATCGAGAGCCTCGTTCCAGCATCTTATCGATCTCTTTGAGCAATTCCTCATATTCCCAGGGACGATGGTATTCGACCCATTCCTTGAGCCTATGAAGCACCTGAGTATCCTCGATCCCATCCAATAATCTGCTGTGCTTGCGTATGTTTGCATCTCCGTTTGCAACGTAAACATAGTTCTTTAGTGCCTCGGTAGCGAGCGAGAACGTTTGGTGAAAGTGCGTCTCCTCCGCAGTAGTACGGGCTCCGTGAACCAATTGCGATCGAAGATAGTAAAGCGAAAAAGCAATCTCAGGGTTGATGAAATGCCCTTCAACTGCAATAGATAGCAATGCGTTCCTAACAGCTAGGAGGGCTCCCTTCCTCGGCTCGGACTCTCCCTTTATCAGCAACGACTCTAGACCGGAAAACAGGGCGACAACCCTCATTGCCCACGGCGTCCCCGCATTCCAGGACATGCCGAACCAACGGATAGCCAAGTCGACTCGCTGCTGAATGCTGGTACGCACCGTGGCTCGCAGGTCGTACACAGGTAATAGGAATTCGATTGCAGAATCAAAGGTCTGATCCCAGCGAACAGGCTTCCCGTGACGCAGACTCGGCTGATACAGCGTTGAACCATTACCGCGAAGAGCGTTCCATCCAGTCTTGAAGGCCACGTCTTCGTCTGCAATTCGCGCGCGAATGATTGCGGGAAAGGAGATTCGCAGCTCGTCGCAAATCATTGAAATACGATCAAGCGCGTAGCACCTTGCAGCGTCAATGGTTCCCGCGGACACGGTCACTCGAGCAACAGTCTGGCCACGCCAAGGTGGACGCAATGGTCCGCACCAGCGATCCCATTCTCGCAAGAGGGTCGGTGAACCTCGTACCAATTCGACATCTCCCAATAGGGTTCGGCGTGGTATCGATATCCCCTGTAACTGAACGATGGCTTCGTATTCCCTGTCCGGAAGACGCACAGAATCCATGAAGGCCTTGATTCTGGAGTTTTGGGTTGCGGTTGACCTGTAGCTGTCGTCTAGGGCTAGCTCGCAGCAAAGTGACCAGAATTGATCCTCAAGCTCTCGGTCATCCTTTAGGTTCGAAAGATACCTATTTCGTCTGTGAGTCAACAGAAGCTCAAGTGCTTTCCGATAGCTCCAATAGGTTTGTCCAGAAAGACTCAGCGAGAGAGAATCGCAGTTACGAAGATCGTCCGGGACCATGCTGTGCAAGTGGGTCGGAATCATCTTGTCCATGAATGACGATTCGGGATCGGCGGGCTCTCGTAAACGTAGGTCGCCAGCCAGTGTTCTGAGAGTCTTTCGGATCTGATACTCAGTGACCATTTGGGCTCACTAGCCTTCCGTAGCCTACGAGGCTAACGCCAGCATTCCGGCCCGAGGCTTAGGGCTCAACTCCGAGGATACCTGTGACGAATCCCACGCTGCGAGATCGAGAGCGATATGGAGGATGGCGAACGATTCCAGGCCGAAGCTGCATTGCCTGGTGAAAGTCTCATTCCCTGACCGTGCACTGGCGTTCGAGGCAACCGGCAAGGGTTGCGCTGTCATGCAAGCAAGCGTCGCATCCCACTTGTTGGCGGGCTGAACGTGAGGGCACTTAGGAATGCCTTGAAAAAGACCGGTAGTGACTGCGAGGCCCATGCTCACAGGTGAGCGAGGTCGGGTGCAAACCACGGTGCATCCGCAGCGCTGAATTGCCGACACGGAGTATGACGGACGGCCGTGCCAGATGCGGTGAGAGCGCTTGCTGCGGCGAATGGTTGCGCTGATGCCGTGGGCGAGGCTCGAAGCACGCATCCGGTCGGTCGACCTTACCGGCGAGTGCGGCCGCCCGCGCTCTTCGCTGGCACTGCTGACGCAGATTCACTGCGTACAGCTGTTCTCCAACCTCGGCGACCTGGTGAAGAAAGACGGGCTCTATGGCAGCGTTGCAGTTCAGCGCTTGGTCCGGCTGACCGCGTGGGACCTACGGCCCGACGAGACGATGATCCTCCACTTTCGGTACCTACTGGAATTGAATGCCTTCGGGGAGGACCTGCTGGCCGAGAATAACCGGCACCTGGCGACGCGGGGCCTGCGGCTGCGCGAAGGGACGATCCTCGACGCGCCAGCGTCGACGAAGAACCGCGCCCAGGCGCGGGACCCCGAGATGCATCAGGTGAAGAAGGGCAAGTAGTGGTATTTCGGCATGAAGGCGCACATCGGGGTGGACGCCGTCACGGGACTGGTGCATAGCGTGGCCACCACGCCCGCCAACGTGGCGGATATCACGCAAGTACCCCAGCTCCTGCACGGCGCCGAGACGCGCGTGTGTGGCAATGCGGGGTCCGCGGGCGTGGTCCCGCGCCCGGAACATCGGCGGCGGGCTATCGATTGGCAGGTGGCGTTACGCCGGGGGCAGCGGCGGCGCTTGCCGCCGGGTAGCGCCGCTGCCCAGGCGGAGCAGTACAAGGCCTGCATCCCGACGAAGGTGGAGCATCCGTTCCTGCATTTGGCGCGGCACTTCAGCTACGGGCAGGTGCGGTATCGCGGGCTGGCCAAGAACCGCATCCGACTGTGCCTGCTGTTCGGGTTCGCCAATCTGCTGCTGGCGACACGCGCCGCACCGGCGTAAGGGGTCGATCTGCGCTTGGCGCGGGGTCAATCACGGCCCCGGGCGGGGTCTGCACTGCGGATCGAGCCGACGCGTTGCCGTCGGCAGCGATCCCGCCCGCCCAATCGCCCTGGTGCTCAGGCATCCCAGTTGTTCAGAGGCTTCCTAGGTGTACTGACCACAGAGGTGTGAGACACGGCTGATGGGTGGGAGACCGCCCAACGCGCCGTGGGGCCGGCGCCGGTTATACCACCGCAGCCAGCCGAGGGGCGCCCGCGTGCGGTGGGCGCTGGTGGGGTAGGCGAAGGCGTAGGCCAGCCGGGAGTGGTCGTCGTTGGCGACGTGCACCTGCTGCCAGCCGGCGCGGGGACTGCGCCGGATGCCGTCCTGCCGAATGCGCTTGCCGACGTGCCAGCAGCGGGCCAGCTTCTTGGTGTCCAGGTGAAGCAGCTCCCCGGGCTGGGCCCGCCCATAGCGCACGACCGGGGGGCGCGGGGGGCGCGGGAGGCAGGGGAGGCGCGAGTGCCCCCACCGCCGCAGCACCTTGCCCACCGTCGAGGCGGGGCGGCCCAGCAGCACCCCGAGGGTGACCGGCCCCGCCCCACTGCGCTGGCGCGCCGCCAGTATCTCCGCCTCGGCGTCCGGGCTCAGGCGCCGCGGCTGTCGCTTCGGTGTGGACGGGCGCTCCTGGAGCCCCGTCCGCCTGGTAGCGGCCCACCAGCGATAGCTCGTCGCGCGGGCGGCACCGCCCGCCAGGGCCGCGCCCCCCCGGCCTCAGGCCGGTCAGCATGGCCGTGCCCGCCCGGCAGCGGGTTTCGAACGAGTAGCGCATGCGTCGGGACCGTCCAGTAGCATCAGCCATCGAAACCTCAGTCGAGGTCTGGTTTGTTTGGTAGCCCAGTCTCGATGGAGGTTCCGCTACTGTCAGGTGTCTCGCAGGTGCGTAACCAGTACACCTACGCGGCCAATCCAGCTTGCCAGTTCACCGGTGGGACTGACACGGCCCCTACCCTGCCTCGCGTCTCGCGCGGCACAAACCATCCCGTCGCTCCTCGAAAATCTGACACAGCACCCACGAACGCCGCGCCTCAGGTTCGCCAATAGACCAATCCAATACGCCTTAACCTACAGCGCGTTCAGCCCTACGCCTGCTTTTCGGCCGCCGCCCTGATGCATATTGCACAGCAAGCTTGATCGTGTCTTGGTCCCCCTCCGCTAGGTCTCGGTACGATGACGATTGAGCGAGCCGCGCAACGGCATCGAGAAACTCTTGACCGAACACTTCTAGCAATTCATCCCAAAATATTTGCTTCACCGCTTTGCCGTTAGAATACGCATAGTTAACAGCCGTGCGCAGTAAGGCAATAACGAATCGGTCGTCGGCAAGATGCCCACGCAACCTGAAAGCAATTACCGATCTTTCATACTCACCGATCCAGTGTATTATATGGAATGAAAGACCAAATAGATTCCATTCATCAACTAGCTGACTTGTTGTCGCCGATTTCAATCCGTTCAGGAACTGGCCTTCCAATTCTTCGGCTTGGGCCTCGCGGACCAGCTTGTGCCCTACCGCCTTGCGATGCCCAACCATCTCGACAACCTCAAACCAGCCAGACAACGAATCAGTCTTCTCAACGATCTCTGGCATTATAGCCATAAGTTTCTCTGGGTTACCGATACTCTTAAGGAGCCTATAGACTACCCGAGTCACCTTGAACCGGGGCGAAATGCCAAACACGCCGCTGTGGTGCGGACTGAGCCGACCCATGCGATTCAAAAGGGTCGGAATGGCTATTGGTGCTGCCGTCGCCGGGAAGTCTGCCTCGAAGTCTTCGATTCGCTCGAGTGCAGTCTCAAGCCTTTTGTCGTCGAGAGAGTCCAGCAATGTGTTGAGACGCGTCTCATTCGTCAAGGCATCAATCAAATCTTGTACCTCCCGAGACGGGATCATTCCTTCATCAAGCCCGGCTTGCAGATATATGCGCAGCACTTCTTCACAAGCCACGCGTCTTTCCCGCCGCCATACTCCATTCCACTCTGAGCCATACGTGGTGTTCCCAAGGAATTGTTGCGTTACCGGGAATAAATGTTCAAAGATGGAACTCAATACCGACCGTTCGGGCTCTGCATGGTCAAGCATCGCCGAAAGATTCTTCTCGGCTTCCCTGTTTCGGATATCTTCGGCCACAAGCTCTAGTGATCCCGATCTAGGGTGTGTCAAGTGTTTCGAGTTGCTCTTCAAATCAGAGAAAATCGAAGGTCGTAAGATACGCAGCGCTTCTAGCCCGAGAAGATCCGCCAAAGCCACCTCTTGGCCAATCGTGTCAAGAGCTACAGTGACTGAGTAGAGATAGCGCTTCACATCACGAAGGCTGCCCAGAAGTGGCTTTATCACATCGTAAAAGACACGCGCCCACATCTCTCTATCAAGCTCGGCGAGCTCGCGACCCCGAATCACCTCGTCTAACCATGGCAAGAACATCTCATATACAAATGCTTCTCGGGCGTTCGGCAAGTCGTAGTTCACCTGAACGATCTTGTCCAAGTACCGTCCGCCCTCTGTTGCGTTCTCGCCTAAGCTCTCTCCTAAGCTCAGGGCTACACGGTGTCTGTCATAGGCAAGCAAATAGACGATTCTGGGCAAATCAGATGTTAGCCGGACCAGCCGCATTAGCTCGCGGGTCTCCCGGGCTTCGAGCCGATCAATGTCATCAATCACAACCAGTAATCTACAATCCGATTCGGACAGCGCCTGTTTGAGGCGATCACGCGTATCGTGCAGGCTCGTAGGCTTGGCACAAAAATCCGTTAGCTTGCCAAGTAAACCGAATGCCGAGGCCGTGCCGACAACGGGACTCAAGGGCGCCAACGACTGCCCTAGACTGGCAAGCGCCTTCGCCACATTCTTCAACCTCTCAGAACCGTTCTCACCGAGCTGAGAGCTCAATTCTCGGAAGAACCGGGTTACCAAATCTTCTGCACTACCGAAGAGCCATGGGTTAAAGTGCAAATGAGCTATGCTTTCGGAATCATCCTGAAGAGTCTCTGCGACCATATTGAGTACTGAAGTCTTGCCCGTTCCCCACTCGCCCACCACCGCAATCGTGACACCACTTTCACCGGGGAAAGTTCGAATTTGACAAGCTATGGCCTCCGCAAAGAATCGCCTGCCAAGACGGTCTTGCTGGCGACACGCAATTGGTCGGTCAGAGTCTAAGTATTTGCTATAGGTAATTTCCGTATTGCTGCTCACTCTAGCCTCTCCATGATCTTTGCATGACCAAACTAGACACTTCCAATGTCCTTTGGGTTAGGTTCGGGCTCGAATTGTGCAAAATTGGCTGCGGCAACGACATCCGGCTGCGGACCGCAGCGTGCTGGCATTCCTGGTTGGATCGTAGTTGGCGGTGCGGATGCAGGCGGTCGTCGTGGCGCGCGTGCGCTGAAGACGAGCGGATTGACTCGCTCACGTTCTAGTCTTGCCTTCGAGGCAGTTAGCTTGCGCCGCTTGCGCCAGAACAACCTGCTGTCCCGTCCTGTGCCAAGGGTGGGTAGCGTCTAAAGGTAGGCGCTCCAAACGCGCGCGCCAAGGCCCAGCTAACCGATAAACCTCGGCGTGCCACGCGATTAGACTTTGACTCTATTGAGCCGCCTCGATCCGTGGCATACCGTTGGGGGAATCTGACGGAAAGTGCAGTCTCGTCTAAATCTGATGGCCCGCATCTCCATTGCGACGCCGACAACATGCGTCCCACGGGCCATAGCCTCAGTCCAGGTAGGAACCTCCGTGTCGAATCGCTGGCCAAAGTGCGTGGCGTGATCGAGACGATGCGACACAGCCGAATTGACACCGTGCTGAGCATTCTCAAGTCCAACGTCCGCCAGTCATGTGAGCCCAAGAGGCGCCGGGGAGTTGAGATCCACCTTGCCTGTGCGATGGAGGACCGCCCACGTTATTCTGCTCTGATGACACGCGACAGATTGTATCGTCGGAGATGGCCGGACTCGCACGGAGGCAGGTGCGGAAGCTGCTGATCGACAGCCGAATCCATTTGGTCAGCAAACGGGTGCCTCCAAAGGGCAACGTAGACGGCCCAAGTCTGGGGCCTGGGCCGGTCGACTCCGCGCCGCCGAACTAACAGGTTCGGCGGTCGGGACGACCGGAAAAGCTCCTGGCGGAGGCCCCTAGCCCTGAAGGCGATAGGCAGGTCACGGGCGGGCACACCGAGCGCCCACCGCGCCCACGGTCGCTTGACCGCGGGCGAGAGGAGGCCCTCCGATGTTGAGCATGACCGATGTCCACGACCTGCCGCTGCATACGGCCGTCGACCACTACCTGGTGGCGCTGCGCGTTGAAGGCGCGGCCCCGACGACCATCGAGACTTATCGCTCGGTCCTGGCGTCATACTTGCGCTGGGCGGCCGCGGACGCGGCGCCCACCCTGGCCGACTTCACCCTGCTCCAGGTCCGCGCCTACGTGGCGCACTTGCTGGGCGAGCACGTGCGCTTCGCCCATCACCACAACGTCCGCGCCGGCGGACAGCTGAGCGACTACACCATCAACCTGCACGGCCGCGTGCTGCGGGCCTTCGCCGCGTGGCTGGACCGGGAGGAGCACACCGAGGAGCACGTGCTGGCGCGGTTCAGGCCCCTGCACCCCAAGACCAAGCCCATCGAGCCCCTCACTCCCGAGGAGTTCAAGAGGCTGGTGGCCGCGTTGACGGGACCGGCCAGTTTGCGGGCGCGCGGACGGGCGATGCTCTATCTGCTGTTTGACACCGGCATCCGGGCGTCGGAGCTGGCCGACATTCGGCTGGGCGATCTCGATCTTGAGGCGGGGATCCTGCGGGTGCGCGGCAAGGGCAGCCAGCGCCAGCGGGTGAAGTGGCGCACCGTCGGCATGGGCGTGCGCGCCCAGCGCGCGGTTCAGCAGTACGCCTTCCGCCACCGGCCGCCCGCGATCCCCGTGGGCGAGGACCGGGTGTTCCTGACCCGCCACGGCCGGCGCATGACGCGCAATACGGTGCACCGGTTCGTGAAGCGTCTGGGGCGGCTGGCCGGCGTCGAGCGGGCGCACCCACACCTGTTCCGGCACTCAACGGGCGTGGCGTTCCTGCGCAGCGGCGGCTCGGAGAGCGTGCTGCAGCGCATCCTGGGGCACGCCAGCCGCGAGATGGTGGAGCACTACATGCACCTCGCGGACACGGACGTGACCCAGCTGCACCGCCGCCAAAGCCCACTGGATCACCTGTGAGGGCCTGGGGGCGCAGTCACGCCACACCGGACGCTAGCAAACCCTTTGGGTTCACGTCGCGCCGTCTCGCCGCGGCAGCGAATCCTCTCGGCTGCAGGCAAGCCGCACAGATGCGAGCACTTCTCGATCAGCCGAGCGAGCTCGTCGCCCGGCTCTGAGAGGTCGGCGCTGATGGCCGCGATGTCTTAGTCCAAGCAGAAGGTGGATCACGGAGAGTCATCGAGGTCGGTGTAGGCCCGGTACGCCAGGCAGCCGCCGACTTGCCGAATGTGAATTAGGCTCTCGCTCAAATCTCTCGAGTGCCCGTCATCCTTCCATGGTCACCAACGGGAGTTCTGCGTCTCCTTCAGGATTGCGTCCAGGTCGAACTGCTGGTCGATGGCAATTGGCTGGGAGATGATCTCCTCGCTTTTCGTTGGCGAAGTGGCCGCCTTAGTCCTCTATTGGCCCCAAGTCGCTCCTAGTCGCCCCAAGTCGCCCCCAAGTCGCCGTCAGGCGTCCCGCCTCCACCGCCCCCATCTCCCACGACCCGGAGGCACAACCAGTCCTTCGTCCCTCAACTCCTCCAGCGCTCGACGTACTTGCCGTTCGCTGACGGCGGGTCCCAGCCTGGAGTGGATGACACGCAGTGTCAGGCCGGCCTCGGCCTGGTCCAGCAAGGTCAGGATCAAATCTCGGCGCTCAGCGGGCGATGTGCCGGCATTGATAGGTGCCAGCGCGGGCTGGCCATGGCGAAAACGCACGGTCACCGCCACACCGCTATCCTCGATTTCAGGGACGGGGAGCCCCGCGCCGGTTGCCAGATCCACCATCTTGAGCGTTCCGCTTCCCCACTCTTCAATGATCCCGCGCCGGTAAAACGTGCGGGCGATCAACGGATTCCATGGCCGGGACTCGTGCGGAGCGAAGAGCTGCTCGGGCGTCAAGCCGAAATGAAGCGAGCCGGAGGATGTCACCTCCAGGCGGTCGTCGTAGATCGCCAATCCAACCGAGCCGCTGCCACTGGAGTAGTCGCGATGGCACAGCGCGTTCGCGACCGCTTCACGCGTGGCAAGCGGCGGGTAGAGCGGTTCGTCGACGCGCTCGAAGCGGTCCCGCTCAAACCGGCTCGCGATGGGTAGCGAGTCTCGCAGGAAGTGTTCGGCGCTCGCCAGGAGCGTGAGTGCGTTGCCGTTGAACTGACGGTTGTCAAGGAACTCCGTCCGGTCGAGCCCCCGAAACCGGGCAACACGTAGCAAGCATTGCGGCATCTCGACCTCGAGCCGCTCTGCCTTGCCGAACAGCACTGAGGCCGCCCGCAACAGCACCCCCTCGCGCAGGAGGCCGAGTCCGCGCAGGAGGTCGGCTGGCTCTCTGCTTGGCGGCTCCGCGATCCGGCCTCGCCCGACTGCCTCCGCGACCGTCCGACGAACCTCCGCCACGTCCAGGTCGTCAATCGACCAGCCGTCGGCGGGCTGGTTCTCCCAGCGCTGCTCGCTGTGTATTCGCTCGAAGAGCATCCGGTTGTACTCGTCAGCGGACATTGCCACCGTGGTGCTGCCAACGCGACAGTAGGCGGCGCCGCGGTAGGTGTAGGGTCTCGATGTCCCCCGAGTCGCGCTGACCACGATCACGTCTCGGCCGCAATCCAGGTGGACCCGTTCGATCCCCGGAAACGCGGGAGGGTCGATGCGCTGAAGCTCAGCGCTCAAGTCCTCGATGGTGCTCTCGCCGACTTGCAGACCAACGATGGCGCCTGTTTGCGTCACGCCGAAGAGGACCCGCCCGCCGTCCTGGTTCAGGAAGGCGCAAACCGTCTGGGTCGCTTCGCGGCGCGTCCCCGTGGTCTCTTTGCACTCCAGAGCCTCAGACTCGCCGGACGCGACAAGGGCTGCGATCTGCTCAGGCGTCACGATGCTAATCCTACCGATGCTCACACTCGCGAGGGCGACGAGCGTCGTTTACCAGGTACCTCAAGACTTGGCGTAGGCCCACATGCGCCGAGCATAGGCCGTGGAATCGCATCCGAAGACCTGGCGCGGAGTCATAACCGATGAGTCCAACCGCCGGCACGCGTGGGGCGTTTCATCGGCGTCTCCTACCGATCATTTGGAGCCGGAGGGGGTGACCGTGTTTTGCTCCGGATTGCCGCTGCGCCCGATGGCGTTCGGGGGACCTCGCATGGCTCCACCGTTTCAGCTGGCACGCTGACCAGGCGCTCGCCGAACTTGGACGCGGTGGTCTCGGGCAGAGGTGGGGACTGGGGGCCCGTGTCGTCACCGCCGCTGACCGGGACCTCAACCACCACCTTGCTGACTATGATGTTGCCGCAGGGGTCGGTATCCGCGGGCTCTACGGGTATTTCGCCCGCGACGGCCGGTACCAAGGCCGGTCCCGTGTAGCGGATGTCGCGAAAGTCATCAATCGACTCCCACCCCTTGTGCTGCCGCATGCTCTCCCGTTCTGCCGGAGAGAAGCGTTCCCAGGTATAGACGATGAGTTCGTCGTGGAAGACATCCCCCAAGCGCACGGTCGTACCCGACGGAATGTGCAGGGCTGGTACGCGCGCGTTGATGACGGCCTCGGTGGCCCGCCGACGCATGTCATCCAACGGGTACGCCGCGCGTGCATCGGTCAACCGCCGCTTGACCTCAACGGGATCCGTGATGATCCGCACGGCCTCGGAGTTCTCGGCGGGCGAATTAGACGTGTAGTACGGCATCACAGCCGGTCCCGTCACCTGAAAGTCGGACAGCGCGTCGAGTGACGGAACCTCCAGACGCTCTCGCTCCGCTGTCGACATTTCTTCCCGGTAGTAGGCAATCACGTCGTCCGGGACGACATCCCCGAGGCGGACCGTCGTCCCCTCCAGCACGATGAGTGCTGGTGCCTCGGCAGCGGGCACCGCGCTCCCACACGCCGCTAGCGCGATGACGAGCGCCCCGACGACGAGCACGACCACGGCAATCGTGCAGATCCCTGTGATGCTGATGGCCAGCGTCGGGCGCGGCGTGCGCGGCATCGGCGCCCCCGTCCACCCGGTGGGCCTCGCCGCCCACCTAGCGGCAACGTAGCTCGCGGTGGCCCACGCGACAAGCGGAATCGCTTCGCCAGCGCGTGCCACGTAGCGATCGGAGGCGGCCATGGAAATGACGAATGGGGATATTGCAGGTCTGCTGGAAGGCGTTTGGACAGCGCCGCGCTCATGGCGTGCCTGGCGGTGACCGTTGGGCTGTGCCGGCATGCTTTTATCCGCCCGCTGCGGTGCGGCGCCGGGCATTTCACAGATGCTTGACTACTGGCAGGCGTAGGCACCCCGATGTTGGGCATGACCCACGTTCACGACCTGCCGCTGCAGATGGCCGTCGACCACTACCTGGTGGCGCTGCGCGTCGAAGGCGCGGCCCGGACGACCATCGAAACCTATCGCTCGGTCCCGGCGTCCTACCTGCGTTGGACGACCACGGATGTGTCGCCCACCTTGGCCGACTTCACCCTGCTCCAGGTGCACGGCTACTTGGCGCACCTGATGGGCGAGCACGTGCGCTTCGCCCATCACCACAACGTCCGCGCCGGCGGACGGCTGAGCGACTACACCATCAACCTACACGGCCGCGTGCTCCGGGCTTTCGCTGTGTAGCCGGTTCGAGAGGCGGACACGGAGGGGCATGTGCTCGCGCACTTCAAGCCACCGCGCCCAAGATCCAAGCCCATAGTGCCCCTCTCCGTCGTTCCGAGCGCAGTGAGGATTCGAAGGCATCAAGGCCCCGCTCCAGCAGGGCCGTCTCTAGCTGGTAGCTGGGTCATAGCCATGGGCGTTCAGTCGATCTTGCGCGACCTGGCGTTGCTCGTTGCTGAAGAGTGGTTTCAACCGATCTTGCACCGCCAGCGCCTCCATGGCGACGTCCAGCCAATCAAGCTCCCACAGCGTGGTCAAGCTGGACTGTGCCACGGGCCCCCTCAGCAACCGCTTCGCCGCTCCGACTCCGCCATGCTTGTGGACCATTCACCGGAAACGGTTCGGATGATACCCGAGCTCGGGAGCGGGCCCATGGATGTTGAGCATCGCCCTGTGGGATTTGCCTTCGAAGCTCGCGGTCATCCTTAGCTCCCTTGTACCGTCGCCCTACTCAAGTACCGCGCGCCGCGCGCCGTACCGCTGCCTGACCCTAAACTGCCTCGGGTGCCTGCGCGGACCGACATCCAAAGCCGGACCGTGGTTCAACCGCCCGCGTCAATCCCGCCGAAACTATCCAAACCGTCAGGCTGGATGACGTATCGAAAGCGTAGTTCATCGCAGTCATCGTCCCGGATGTCGCCCTTGATTGCCAAAACCTGTACGGCAGCATAGAAGCCGTGGGTGTTTCGGAACAGCACAATCTGCCCGACGCGTGGCGTCTGCCAATCGGACGTGTAGTCCAGCAACTCGGCACCAGTCACCTGCGAAATCGATTGTAATTTACGAGGTGCAAGTGCAATGCCGTTGATCGATGGGGAATGATTGTAAACATGAATACTTGTATCACTTGCTTTAGTCCATACAGTTTCGAATTCTAGCGTGTCACGGCCAATTACATATCGGCCATTATGGCTACTATAGTCAAATACTACTTCGCCGGTCAAAGATGTCATTCTCGGAGGCGGCACCTGAGAGGCTTTGCCCTCGAACCGTCCAACGCCGAGTTTTTCAAGAGCCATCGCTGCGATCTCAGCAGGCAAGAATTCTTCGGCACGCAAGTAGAATATGTCTCCAGGCAAACCTGGAACTTCCGTATCATCGAATTGTACTGGCAATATGAACTCACGTGATTCTTGGACCGCACGGCTGAGAATCGAACGCCGCTCATGTCGAGGCCAAGCTTTATCAACATAGTGTCTCGATATGAACATTACGACTACATTAGCCCTACGTTCATACACCTGCTGGAACTCTTCCGCGGCATGCTTTCCCCAGAGTTCAACCTTCTCGAACTCATCGTAGAATACGCTGACCCCTCGACTCTGTATCGATTGGGCAACTTGCTTGACATAGCAGCGTTGCTCGCCAGCAAATGACAGTGCTATTTCATATTCATTCATGGAAATCATCTCGATCTTAGACTGGAGAATTGTAGGCGCTCTTGGCTGTTACTCCTAGCCATTTCTCATGCTACACCGCCACAACGGTCTCGGTATCCCCTGCCCCCAGGGCGTTCATGTAGGCGAGGATGAGTTCTTTGGTGCGGTAGTGGCCTTCAAAGTGGGCTTCGTTTTCGCGGCGGACGATGGGGAAGGTGTCGAGGACGTAGGCGGCGTCGGCGCGGTCGAGGCCGTAGAGGTGGAAGTAGAGGGCGTCTAGGCGGGCGCGGAGGTGGCGGCGGTCTTCCTCGTCCCAGATGAACGGGTCGCCGCCGTAGCCGAGGTCGCGGGCGAAGGGCTCCATGTCGTGCGCGGTGTAGGTGAGCCGCAGCACATGGTCCCGCACCAGCTCGGCGGCAGTGACGTCGCCGAAGCGGCGGTCGTAGGCGTCGGGGGCGATCACGGGGAGCTGTTCGAGGATGAATAGGTTCAAGGTTGTCCCTTGAACCTTCTGCCGGGCGACGAAGTCGAGGCATATGGCATTCAGGTTCGCCGTGAGCGTGGCCGCGCTCGCGGCATCGGAGGCGTATTGGGCGTCTGATTCCTCATGACCTTTGGAAGATGAGGCGTGCTGCGTGAACATCAACGGCACCTTGTTCCCGTAGCCGGCCCACGGGACTATGCAAGCGATCACCGTTCTCACGTCGGTCGGGCGCGCGATGTCCCGGAATCCCAGTGTGTAGCCGGTGGTTTCGGGAAGGTTTAGCTCAACTTCCTTTGCCGGAACCCAGTACTGCGACTGGGGCAGGAATGCGGGGTCGGCGTGCTGCGCCTCGGTGACCTCTTCGCTGAGATAGGGGTTGTGAGTGCTCTCGGGGTTGACCCTGACCGAGTTGGCTCGGTGGTCGAACTGGTGAATCATCCGACCCTGGTAAAGCGGCAGATAAAGCTCCGCGCCCTTCTTCCAGCGATTGCCCTGGATTGGGTAGCACCCCTCGTCCTCGAGCTGCGCTGCGGTGCGGAAGAGGTGCGAGTCGTTGGTCATGTCGAACATGCGGACGTATCTGACCGGCCAGACGCGGCGCTCCTCACCGCTGGAGCGGTCCACCAGTACGGGGTGGTTGGCGTAAATGCGGCGGGTGATCTCGGCGTCGCGGCGGGTGCGGAAGACGGGCGCGGTACCGGTGTTCGGGTTTACGCGCGCGAAGTCTTCCGGCGCGAGCGCGAAGCAGCGGTCGGGGTCGTCGATGGCCGCCACGTCGTGCAGGAAAAAGGCGCAGGCGGACTCAGTGAACGTGCGTTTGGCGCCGCCGAAGATGAGGGCGCAGAACTTGAAACGGGAGTCGATATCGGGGAAGAAGGGCGGCAGGTCGGTATTCAGTCGGCGGTTCTCGAAGTCGAACAGTCCGCCGACGCGCCCGCCGGTAGAGACGGTTTGGAAGAACCGGGCGGCGGTCTTGTCGGCGTAGATGCCGGACGGCGTGAGCAGGCCGACGAAGCCGTCGGGCTTGACGAGGCCCATGGCCCGCTCGACGAAGAGGGAGTAGAGGTTGATGTCGCCGCCGCCGAGCAAGGGGTATTCGCCGGAGGCGCGGATCAACTTGCCCAGGGTGTCGGCGCGGTCCTTGGCGGCGTCGTAGGCGGCGACCAGGGTGGCGGGCGGATGCCCCTCACCCCGGCCCTCTCCCCCAGGAGAGGGAGCCGGAGGACCCCCTCCCCAGCCCTCCCCCTTCCAGGTGGAGGGGGCCGGACCGGCCTGGTCTCGGAGCTGCTGGATGGCGGCTTTGCGGGCGGCGGCGGTTGGGGCGCGGGCGATGGCGGGGTCGCGGGTGGCGAACCACTCGACCTCTTGCAGCTTGATGCGGTCCCAGGGCGGATTGCCGATCACGGCGTCGAAGCCGCCCTCGGGCTGGCGGCTCTGCCAGTGATGCCAGACCCCGGGGAAGGCGACCTCCCAGTGCAGGAACTCCTCGCGGTCGGCGATGGCCCGGGACTGCGTCCAGCGGTCCGTGAACTCGCGCCAGATGTCGTCCCGGGCGATTTCGCCGTCGGCGGCGTCCGGGCCGCGGGCCAGCAGGTCGAAGGCGATGCTCGACTCGCGTCCCAGCGCCTCAACCACCGAGCCTTCGACGGTGGCCAGCGCGCGTTTCTTCAGCCCTGCCGTCTGCCAGCGCAGGCCGGCGAGGAAGTCCAGCACGCCGCGCAGGTCGGCCGTGGCCTGCTCGACGCCCTCGAACAGCCCGGCTGATTCCTTCACCTCGGCCACGTCGGCATCGGAGAGCCGCTCGATACGCTGCATGCCGGCCGTGGCGGCCTCGGCCCCGGCGATGGCGCTGCTGGCGCTGAGGCCGCCGAGCCGGTCGAAGTCCTGGCGCGCGTCCAGCACCCGCAGGCCCAGCAGCGAGTCGCCGCAGCGCAGGTGGTGATCCAGGAACGACAGCGGCGCGCCCACGGTGAAGCTGTGCAGCCACAGCGACACCTTGGCCAGCTCGACGGTCAGCGGATTCTTGTCCACCCCGTAGATGCAGCGCTTGAGCACCATGCGCCGGATGATGGTCTGGTCGCTCAGCTGCGCCGCGTCCATGACCCAGTTGGCGTCCCGCGCGCGCTGCAGGATGTCGCGCCGAATGGCCGCCACGCGCCCCAGCAGCGGCGACTCGTAGGCGTCGTCCCCGTCCAGCCACTCCGGCACCGCCGGGACGTACTCGATCAGGTCGGCGACGTAGTCGGCCAGGAAGTCGACGGCGGTGACGAGGAAGTGGCCGCTGCCCATGGCCGGGTCCAGCACCTTCAACTCCAGCACCGCTTCGGCCGGGTCCAGCCGCTCCAATTCCGCTTTGCGATCGGCCTTGGGTCGGCGGTCGCTGGCAAGCTCGCGCGCCTTGTCCTCGAACGCCGCCAGCCGCTCTTCCGCCAGCGGCTTGAGCGTCTGGTCCAGGATTAGGTCCACCAGCTCCTGCGGGGTGTAAAAGCTGCCGCTGTCCTTGCGCGCGTAGGGATTGAGGCGGGTTTCGATTTCGCCCCGGCTGTTGCGCACCGGCTCCCGCTCCAGCAGCCGCTCGTAGATCGAGCCCAGCTGCTGCACCGACATGTCGCGGTAGTTGACGAACTGCCGCCGGCCGTCGATCTCGGCGTGGCTCAAGTCGTAGACGATGGGGGCGAAGGCGGCGTCCGGCAGGCGGACGGAGTTCAGCAGCAGCGCGACGTCGGCCGCGAACAGACCGCCGTTGTAGGGCGGCAGGCCGATGGAGTCGTCGCCGGCGTCGATGAGACCGGCCAGTGTCGTCACGCGGTCGTAGTAGTTCCCGGCACGGGACGAGAAGGTGTCGCCGGCGTCCATCCGCCGCGCGATGTCGTCGCGTACCCGCTTGCGCAGCCCGTAGTCGTCGTATCGGGAGTCGTTGACTGGCAGCAAGCCGCGGTCCTCGGCGTAGAGCACGAAGAGCAAGCGGTAGAGCAGGATCAGCGCCGCCTGGCGGACCTCGGCAAGGTCGGCGCCGCCCGCGTCCAGCAGCGCCTTGATGAGATCGGGAAAGGCGCGCTCGAACACCATGCTCGACAGGTCCTGCGCGACCTGCTGCTCGTAGCGCCGTCCCTCGGCCAGCGCGGTCTCGAGGAAGGTAGCCGTGGCGCCGGGCCGGAGCACAAACGACCGCCGCCGGAACAGCAGGAAGAAGGCGCGCAGAGCGTCGCCGTCGTCGGCGATGTGCTCCGCCAGGTCGGCCTCGAAGTAGCCGGTGGCTCGGGGGCGGGCTCGCTGGTCGTAGAGCCGCCACACGCCGCCGTCGGTGAGAACGCCCCAGCGCAGCCGACCGTCGGTGGCGCTGTCTGCCGTGCTCAGGTAGCGCAGGATCTGCCCATGGGGAGAGAGTCCACGGCGGCGGCTGGCGGGCCTTTCGGCCGGAACGTCGAGCATTGCAGGCTGGTTGGCGGCTGCCGCAGGACTTTCCGGATCGCCACGAGCATCGAGCGGTCGGCCAAAGCGCTTGCTCTCGGCGACCACCGTGGCGTCGTGGAAGCGGTCGTCAGGGTGTGTGCGAGCCGCGGCGCGGGCCTTGGACTCCGCGTCACTGAACAGCAAGAGGTCGGGTATGTCCTCGTTGCGCGCCGCGCCCTGCTGCGGCAGGTAGTCGGCCCAGCCGAGCAGGTCCAGGAGGGGACGGATCAGCTCCTGCTCGGTCGTGGCCTCGTTGGGGTCCTGGAAGTGGATGAAGCTCGCCAAGAGACAGCGCGCGCCGTCCCGGAATCTATTGAAGGCGTCCGGATGGGCGAACGTGGCATTCCAATCCTCGGTGGACTTGATGCCGTCCGTGAGGAAGTACTGGGTGAAGAGTTGTCCGGCCACGGTGTCAGGCAGAGAATCTACTGAGTGTCATTCGGATGCGACGGACGCCTGCGAAGCCTCGCATGGTGCCTTCGGTCAGCAACCAATCGTTCCTTGTCGACGCATGGCACATGGTGAACTGTATCTGGCACCGGACCACTTTTGGACGGATGGCAAAGCGGGCCCGTCCTTCTTCCCTGTAGCTCCAAGCTGACCCGGTCTCTGCGACGCCAACTGACCCTCAGAATGCTGTGCCGATTTACGGAAATCTGGATTTCGGCGAAGCCGGGCTCCAGACATGATTGCCTTGCACCGAGCGAACGGACTGCTCAATGTCCCCGGCGTCTGTGGCCACCGGCGACGCTCGACGAGATTCTCAAGGGAACGCGAGCCCTGACTCAAATCTGACGGGACCTACGCCGCGGATCAGCAAGGCCCGGCCGGTGGTACCAGACAGTGGATCGGTGTTCCTCGACCGTCGTCGTCTACGTCGTGAGCTCTACCGTCTCGTCGCCCCACACCGTCGTATCGCTGGACCGACATTCCTCAAGTTATCGAATGGGGAGAGCTGCGACAGCCTCCTACATATCCCGACAAAACGACCGTTGTCGCGTCGTGGACCTCTTATAGTGATTCCTCTTTCGTCATCCCTATGACGTGGGCCCCCCGCCAGGCCCAGGTCCTGCGCCTGCTGCGCGCGCACCGCTTCATGGACGCCGTCCAGGTCCATCGGGTGATCTACGAGCCCGTCAGCCTGCGCTCCTGCCAGCGCTGCCTGACCCTGCTCCACCACCAGGGCCTCCTCGTTCGGGTGCAACCGTCGCGCGGAGGCCTGGGTGGCGGCAGCAGCGGCTACGTCTATGGCCTATCGGCAAAGGGTGCCGACGTGCTGGAAGCGATCGACGACGCACCACGCAGACAGATTCCCTACGTGAAGGATCCCGAGACGTTCACGCCCGAGCGGGTCTGGCATCAGCTGGATGTCAACCGCTGCTTCATTGCCCTCTGGCGCGCCCTGGAGGCCGTCGACGGCCACGAGCTCGTGCGCTGGAACTCCGACCCGCATCTACGGATGCGGTACCAGTTGGCTGGGCGCTACCAGGTCATCCATCCCGACGGCCTGGCGCAAGTGCGCAGCCCGATCGGCGACGACTGGCTGTTCTTCGAGATTGACCGCGGCACGAACGAGCTGCGCCGCTACCGGACCAAGGTGGGCCGCTACGCTCGCTTCTGGGACTCCGGCGCCTGGCGCTCGGAGTTCCCGGTGTTTCCCGAACTGCGCATCGTCACGAGCCGGCAGTCCCGGGTGCCTCGGCTCGTTCACGCGGCGGAGGCTGGAATCCGCGGGCTCTACCACCTGGATAGTCGAGCGGTGAGCCAGGCATTGCGGGTTGCGGTGGCGTGGGCGCCGGCCTTCCTGGCCGATCCGCTCGGACCAGTCTGGGAGCCGACGTTCAGTGAGGTCCCAATCCGCCAGAACCTATGGCGCGATCCACAGAGGGAGAAGCGGGTCGAAAGTGGCGTCTGGTAGGAGGCGGAGCGCTGTGGCGAGCCGCCCGGGGACTCCAACCGCGAGAGTAGGGAAGCCACGCCCACGCCCCAGGAACCGTCCCGAGCGACCACCACGACCGGCGTCAAGGTGGGCACTTCGGAGCCGCTGGACGGACTGGATCCCAACCCGCGAGGGGGTGCATGACCGCGGCGCCAGCCATTCGGATGACCCATCGGATGACGTTGCGATCAGTGGCTCGATAGCGTGCTCGAAAGGCGTTTCGGTAGGCGAACGCGCTCGACGCGAACGTCTTGGCCGTGCACCGGCCTCCCGCCAAACCTGATGGGCGAGGCCGAACGTTTCGCATTCGTCATGCATTGGTGACCTTTCGCTTCGTGGAACTGTTAACCCGTACCCCCACTCCTCGTCCTCTTCGATCCTCGTCCTGGGGGTACGGGTTCTTGCCCGATCCGAGCCCTTGCAGCTCCAGCGGCTGCCCCATACCCACGACCCCTGGGATCACCAAGCCTCAAGCTCCCGATTCCCGTCGGGTCCGAGCCCTCGCAGTTCCAGCGACTGCGCCACGCCCACGACCCCTTGCATCCCCAATCCTGAAGTTGCCTATTCCCGTAGGGTCCAAGCCCTCGCAGCTCCGGCGACTGCCCCATACCCACGACCCCTGGGATCACCAAGCCTCAAGCTCCCGATTCCCGTCGGGTCCGAGCCCTCGCAGTTCCAGCGACTGCGCCACGCCCACGACCCCTTGCATCCCCAATCCTGAAGTTGCCTATTCCCGTAGGGTCCAAGCCCTCGCAGCTCCGGCGACTGCCCCTTGCCCACGCCCCCTGGCGTCCCCAAGCCTCACGTTGTCGACTCCCGCGGGTTCTAAGCCCCGGCAAATCCGGCGTCTGCGCAATTCCCAACGCCCTCGGCAGGATCGGATCTCGTGATGCGCGTCCGCGTGGGATCCCGGCAGCTCCAGGTCGTGCGCTTGCTCTACACCCATCGCCTGCTGACGGCCGCTCAGGTCCAGGCCCTGGCCTTTGAGACCGCCACGCGGCGCACCTGCGAGATCTGCCTGCAGCGGTTGCATCGGAAAGAGTGGGTGGTGCGGGCCGAGCCCCTCCATGGGGGCGCTGGGGGCGGCCGCAGCGGCTACGTCTATGGTCTCCCCGCCGCGGGGGCCGAGGTGCTCGTGGCGTTAGCCGGGATCCCGCTGGCCGACATCCCGACGGTCGCCGGGCCCGAGGCCCTGGAGCCCCGCTACGTGAATCACCAACTGGCCGTCAACCGCTGCATGCTGGCGATCCGGCAGGCCTGTCGGGCCGATCCCGGGGCTACCCTGCGCGAGTGGAGGGCCGACCCGCACGCGCGGGTGCAGTATCGGGTCGGACGGAGTTCGCGGACGGTGCATCCCGACGCCATCGCAGAGATTGACCTGGATGGCTGGCGCCGCTGCCTGTGCCTGGAGGTCGATCGGGGCACGGCGGAGTTGCGCCGCTACGGGCTGGAGCTGCGGCGCTACGCGCGCTTCTATCTTTCGGGCAGCTGGCGGCGGGAGTTACGCGACGTTCCCCGAGGTGCGAATCGTGACCGCGCATCGGCCACGGATAGAGCGGATGGTGGCAGAGCTTGAGGACGCGGTGCAGAGCTTCGACCGGGCCGACTATGACTTGCTGATGGCCGGGCTTGTGGTAGCCGTGACCTTGGAAGCAGCGTTCCTGGCGGATCCGAGCGCCGCGGTATGGACACCAATGTTCGCCCCCGACCGGGAGGAGTCGCTGCTGCCGGCTGAGACCGTCAGTGTCCGGCCATCGGGAGATACTGATTCTGGCCTCACGACGTCAACGCACACCTGAAATGAAGTGACCGGCTGTCAAATGCCACCACTCGCATCGGGGGCGGCCGCGGCAACCGTGTTCGAGGGCGAGAGGAGATGAATGAACGGGAGCGCTGCGGCAGCGATGTGTCACTCTGATATCCGCGGGTTGCCAAAGCCTAGCCGCATGACTGTGCTTCGTCGGGAGGGTTCGCCGCATAGGCTCGCGGGTTGACGGCGCCAAGCACCGCTGCCGCATAGGTGTAGCACGCGGCCTCCTGAACCTGGCCTCGCTCATTCATCTGCTCCTGCCCTGAAGCAGCACATCGCCGCCTCCGGCCACGGCCACGAGATCCGCGCGCGCCGCCAGGTGCCGCTCAATGCCTCACGCACGGGCATGACGGCGGCATAGGTGACCATGCTGGACCAAGCACGCACCGACGCCCGCCACGTCTTTGACGTCCCCGTCTCGCAAGAGATCAGCGTCTGGGCGCACGGCTGGGGTCCATCGTCCGCGGGTCACATCGAATTGACGGCGGGCCTGTGGATCGTGGACGTGCGCTTCGACGACTAAATGCCGCCGACCCACGGACCACCTCCAGGCGTGACAGTCAACGCGGTCGGATGCTGCGGCGGGATGGGCTGGATGGGCGACACGTGGGCCGCCATTCACGTGGGCAATTGGCAACACCCCGAGTTGGTGACCTTCACGCCGGGGCCGGTGGTCGTAGAGGTCCACGCCATCCCCGCGGACGTGATGTGGTGGGTGACGTTCGAGCGCCTCGAGGAGCTGAAGCCGTCGCAGGGTGTGCGCGCCTGTCAAGAGAGTCTTGACGGTGGTAGCATCGGCGTCGAATGACGCGGCTGGTAGCCGTTGGTGCGGATTGCTGAGACGAGAATGGCTAGGCTACAGGTCGCGATTGTGCTGCCTTCCGCATGGCATCTCGGTATTCGCGGCCTTGTTGATCCAATCTGGCCTGAGGAATTAGCTTGTGTACTCGACGAGATTGAGGACGCGTACCCTCAATTCGAAATATATCGCATGTTTGAGGGAACGTTCGCCTATCAGTCGTGCCGAATCAAGCTAAGGCTATATGTTGCAGAATCAGGCGACATTATTCCCTTGTCCGATGCCAGCATACCGATGGGCGTGGATGTTGACAGAGCACGGGATAGCGGACTTTGGAAGACTTTAGAAGAGGCCATGAGAGCGTATAGCAGGAAGTATCATCAGACGGACTAGTGGACGCCGCCCCCAACTTCGCCAACCGCACGCTCTACCACGGCGATAACCTTAGGAAACCTCTGATTTAGTCGCGGTCCGCGGCCGGTTGGCAGGGCCTATGCTCAAGGGTGACCGATCGCCGGTGAGGGGCTTAAGGCATCCCCAGCGCTCATTTGCCGACGTGGAGTATGACGGGCAGCCGCGCCAGACGCGGCGGGAGCGCTTTCTGCAGCGTATGGACGCGCTGCTGCCGTGGGCGCGGCTCGAAGCGCGCATCGGTCCGGTCGACCCCACCGGCGAGCGCGGTCGACCGCCCTACCCGCTGGCGCTGCTGCTGCGGATTCACGGCGTGCAACTGTTCGACAACCTCAGTGATCCGGCGATGGAAGACCCGCTCTATGACAGCGTGGCGGTGCAGCGGTTCGTGGGGCTGACGGCGCGGGATCCGCGGCCCGATGAGACCACGATCCTGCATTTCCGGCTCCTGCTGGAACGGCACGATCTGGGCGAAGGCCTGCTGGCCGAGATCACCCAGCACCTGGCGACGCAGGGCCTGTGGCTGCGGGAGGGGACGATCCTCGACGCGCCGGCGTCGACGAAGAACCGCGCGCAGGCGCGGGACCCGGAGATGCATCAGGTGCGGAAGGGGAGACAGTGGTACTTCGGGATGAAGGCGCACATCGGGGTGGATGCCGACACGGGGCTGGTGCACAGCGTGGCGACGACGGCCGCCAACGTGGCGGATATCACCCAAGTGCCGCAGCTCCTCCACGGGACCGAGACGCGCGTGTGGGGCGATGCCGGGTGTGTCGGCATGGCGCGACGCCCAGAGCATCGGGGGCGGGCGATCGACTGGCAGGTGGCGTTGCGCCTCGGCCAGCGGCGGCGCTTGCCGCCGGGCAGCGCCGCCGCCCAGGCGTAGCAGCGCAAGGCCTCCATCCGGGCGAAGGTGGAGCACCCGTTCCTGTATGTGAAGCGGCACTTTGGCTACGGGCGGGTACGGTACCGAGGATTGGTCAAGAACCGGACCCGGCTGTGCCTGTTGTTCGGCTTCGCCAATCTGCTGCTGGCGGAACGGGCCGCACCGGCCTAAGCGGGCGCACTGCCTAGATTCACAAACGAAGTGCAACACCTTGCAAAGGTGCTGCCATGGGACGGTGCTACGCACAGCTCACCATTGAAGACCGGTGTGAAGTGGCCCGACGCCACGCCGCCGGCGCCTCGAGCCGCCAAATCGCGGCAGCTCTGGATCGCGCGCCATCGACGATTACTCGGGAGTTGAAACGCAATGCCTCCCGCACCCAGGGCTACCAGCCGCGCCATGCCGACCAGCAGGCCCACTCCCGCCGCTGGCGCGGGCCCCGCCTCGACCGCGACCCCACCTTGCGCGCCAAGGCCAAACGCGGCCGCCGCGGGCGCAAGCGGGGCAGTCCCGCCTCCTTTATTCAGCACCGCCGCCCCCTTGCCGACCGCCACGCCGGACTCACTGGCGAGCGGCGCCAACTTCCAGGACCGCTGGTCGTGGGCGACGACGTGGAGGGCGAGAGGGTCGACCAGATCCAGGACTAATGGCCGGTGGTGTGGCAGGTCATCGGCGCGGCGCGGGCGGCGTGGGCGACGACATGGCCGCGTTTCTGTGCTTCATGGGCATTTGGCTCATCGAGATGCGGCGGGTGCTGCGGGACGACGGGAGCCTGTACCTGCACTGCGACCCGACCGCGAGCCACTACCTCAAGGCGCTGCTGGATGCCGTGTTTGGGTGGCGGAATTTCAGGAGCGACATCATCCGGAGACGTGCTCTGGCCAAGGGCCTAGCGTTCAAGGGATTTCCGAACAACGCCGATCATCTGCTCTATTACAGCGGGTCGGACAGCTTTTCATGGAATCGGCCCTTTCTGCCGCATGACCCCGAATATGTGAAGAGGTCGTATCGCCATGTGGAAGCGAAAACGGGCAGGCGGTATCGGCTTGACAATCTGGCGAATCCAAACAAGGACTGACCGAACCTGAAGTATGAGTTCCTTGGTGTGACGCGGGTTTGGCGGTGGACTCGTGAGCGGATGCAAGCCGCTCACGATGCGGGCCTTGTCGTGCAGACCAAATCCGGCGGTGTCCCTTTCCTCAAGAGGTACCTGGACGAACAGAAAAGCACCCCAGTCGACACGATCTGGGAGGACATTAGACCGGTTCAGCCACAGTCGAAGGAGCGCACCGGCTACCCCACCCAGAAGCCCCTCGCCCTGTACGAGCGAATCATCGAGGCGTCCAGCAACCCCGGCGATATCGTGTGTGTGACCCATTCGCCGGCTGCGCCACGACGCCCATCGCCGCCGAACGCCTGGGCCGCCAGTGGGTCGCGATGGACATCTGGGTGGGCGCAGTCGATATCGTGCGCCAGCGCATTGCCGACAACCGCCAGCTGCTGACCGACGCCGACCCGCAGATTCACTACGTCACCGAGCCGCCGGAGCGCACCGACGACCGAGCCGAAGCCGTGCCGTTCCTGCAAGTCACCGAGCGCTACGCCGAGCCCGAAGGCCCGCGCATGAGCCGCGCCGCGATGTACGACCACCTGCTGCGGCAGTTCGGCCACGCTGCCAGGGCTGCGACCGCACCTTCGATGACCCGCGCTATCTCGAGCTGGACCACAACACGCCGCACTCGGACAGCTGTCTCAACCACATCACCAACCGCATCCTGCTCTGCGGCCCCTGCAACCGGCTCAAGAGCAACACCTACACGCTGTCAGGCCTGCGCCGCGAGAACCGGCGGCATGGGTACATGGCGGCGAGTTAGTGCGTCAAACGCCTTGTCGCTTGATGCGCTCGGCCTCCTCAATCGTGTACACAATGACAGCGCTGATGTCGTCGATCTGGTCAGATGACGGGGACCAATAGTCGCGTGTAAACGCAGAGAGAAATCGGTGAGCCCGAGCCGGACCGTCGCTACCTGTGGGTCGGAATGCGAGCCGTTGAATCTCGCGCGTCGCCATAAGCGGGTGCGCCAACAGGTCGTTTCGGATCCTGCGTACCCGCTTGATTCGCTCTCGCATTGTTTCATCTTCGACACCCGCGACAATGAATGTCGGTTTCGGTCCAGCAACCATCTTCGTAAACTGCCGCGACCTTTGCTTGCCCCAACACGCCACGATCTTCCACACACAGGCCTCGCACAAATGGCTGTGCAATTGGCTCAAGTGATGGCGCAAGCGGACGTGTTTCGTGTCACCGGCATCCAACTGGTCATCGAGTTCATTCACTTGTCCGGCGAGATTCGCGACCTCGCGCCATATGAACTGGGCGTCCTGCGCACGCCATAAGATGTCCTGCGCGCTCAAGGCGATCTCATCTGGAATCGTGTTGGCCGTTGACATTGCACGTCTCCCCGCGGCTATTCGGTCCGACGCCGCTCCGCGAACGACCGGAGACTACATTTGGTTCCGGGGGTCGGATTCGAACCGACGACCTGGTGGTTATGAGCTACCCGAGCTGCCTCTGCTCCACCCCGCAAGGTCGGATCTCAGCTTAGCAGCGACGGGGTATTCCAGCTACGCGTCCGCGCGTCACTCCGAGCGTTCGGCCAGTTGCAAGAGCATCTCCTCTTGCCACCGATATCGGTCGATCTGGTAGCGCCACCAGTAAATGCCACCCCACGATCCAAACGTGACGACGGTAAGCAAGATGTGCATGACGTGCGAGCCCAACTTGAAGTGCCGGGTTCTCATCGCAAAACCCTCCCCGATTCCTGCAGCGCCGAATGATGCCGCAGCGGGGGGCGTCAAGTAACACTTGACCGCGACGGTCTGCGGCCTACGCCGCGCTCGCGTTCTTCGCCTTGCAGCGGGAGCAGCGCACCACCCACGGGCGCGTCACTTCGTCGGCCAGCACGCGCCGGCAGCGCCAGCAGCGCGGCTTCTTGTCGGTGATGGGCGCCGGGCGCGTCTCGACGGTCACGCGTCGGATGCCGTCGTCGACTCTGTGGGCAGGATGCCCAGCTCGACCAAGCCCGTCCGATCCCCCGTCGCGTGCAGGCGGTCCCAGGCGTCACGCGCCGCCTGTAGGCGCTCCTGCTGATCCTCCGGCAGCGTCTCCAGGTCGACGAACGGCCACTCGCTCCAACGTGGGTCATTGGCGTCTGCGGCCATCAGTTACCTCCTGCCGGAAGCATCCGCACCGTCATGAGTCGGAAGGAGCCACCGAACGAGCGGGGGCACCGCCGTAAGCGTCGATGCCTTCCAAGTCTCTGAGCTCGTCGATCCAGTCTTCGCCCCAACGGCGACTCCGAATCTGCAGATCGTTGAAGTCACGAACGTCCACCAGCTGCATGCGTGCCCCGGGCATCATCGTAAACTCTGACTCCGCACGATTGATCGCCATCACCCGCTGGCCCTAGGCATCGTGAATCTCCATCAGGACGCGATGCCGCGCCTCGGGAGGGGCGAAGAACAGAGCCCACTCTGGATCCCCCGACGTTGCGGTCGGTGCGTCCAATCTGGACGTCTTGCCGACGACAAAGTCTTGGACGTCCGCTTCGTCGCCCCAATTCATGCCCCGATAGAGTGACGCGTAGTCGCTACGCCTACGTGAGGCGGCCCACATCCGATCTATGTCCGCCTGCTGCTCGGGGCTTAGGGCCTTTCCCGCCCGTAGGTTCTAGACGATGTCGGAGTAGTTGTCGATCCAATCGCCGAGCAGCGCCTCGTCGTCGACGTACTCGTCCAGATCCTGGGAGCTCCGATCGGATGCGCTTTGCCGTCAGCCCCTCCGATTGAGTAGATGCCGATTGTTGGCTCTTGCCTCCCGCAACGCCGGCCGCGTCGCCCCGCGTGCTGCCAAGCTATTGGCCGGCAGGGGCGGTGGCTCTGGCTCTGCTTCTGTGGCAGGCGGCTTAGTTACGCCAGCTTTCGGGATCACCGGCTCGGCGACGCAGCGGCACTGGATTGGCTCGCCCGGGTGACCGATGGCTGGCGCCTGGTCCCAGCGCTGCGTTGTGCCCTCGAGGTCGGCGTGGTCGGCAAGCACGCGCTCGTCCTGGACGGTGCGCCAGACGTACTCCTCGTTGCCAAGCTGCAGATGCCTTGCCTGGGTCAGGTTCGAGATCGCCTTGTTGGTTTGATCCCGCGTGATGCGCCGCAAGTTCCAGTTCGCCACCTGGCCCTTCTCCCGCACCACCTGCGAGAGCGCCTGCTGATCGAACGGCTTGTCGGCGAACGCCTGGCTGATGCCTGTGTGAAGATCGTCCATGAGGCGCGTCGGTACTTCACGGAGTCGCGGGTGCTCAAGCTTTGGGCGTAGCTGGCGCTCCTAGACTTGTCCTGCAGTCCAGCCAGAGGCCTGTCGTCGCGTCGCTGCTGGATTCAGGTCCACGCGGGCCACATGACGGCGACCGTGACGCTCTTGCTGTGGCGCGGCGGGATGCCGGTCAGCAGGCGGCGAATCTCGCCCCGAGTGACAGCTTCCAGGTGCTCACAGATGACGCGGATGTGCCAGTTGTCGCGGAAAGGCGCGGGGTCCACGTAGGGCCACATCTGCCGGACGAACTAGTACAGGTTCGCTTTGGCGCGCTCGGCATCCTCATGGTGCAGCCAGGCGGCGAGCAGCGCTTCCTGGGCTGGCGAAAGGCTGTCCGCCAGCGCACAGGCTTCGGGGGACACGTGGGATCTGTCGAGGTCGGTGACAAGGCCCTATGCTAGCGGGCCAATAGCTCGGGGGGAGATCGTGAAAGGGAGCAAGAGCTTTAGGCGTGAGCGTGCTGCAAGGATTCGTGGGCTGCTGCGTCAGTTGCGGTGCACAGAGTCCGGATACTCCCAGAGGCGCATCCGTGACGAATTGCGCGATGACTGCGACTTCTATATCACCGACTGGCACCACATCTTCGGACCGAGCCCGGATGGCTTCACCGTTGCCGAATTTGATTGGCTCGTCGATCACGGACACATCAGAATCATTGACGACTGAACGCATGCGGCTCGCCAGCCAGGGGGAGGCGCACCGATTGAGCGGAGGCGGCTACTCAAGGCGGTCTGGACCGGAGACTGCCTCCACATCATGCGAGGCCTCAATAGCGAGTCCGTGGACCTGATCTATCTGAATCCGCCCTTCAACCGCGATCAGGACTACGCGGCGCCCATCGGCAGCTCCGCGGAGGTGCCGATTTCAAGGACAAGTTGCAGCTGCGGTAGACCGCCAGCACGCCAGCCGTCCAAGCCCCGGCGTGCCCACCGCCCAGAGGCCAGCGCAAAGCATGGCTCATGAGCACCGCCGGGGTGAGCGCGATGAGCGTCAGCACACCCGCGATGACTGCTAGCAGCGCTGGCCAGCGCCAGTCCGATGTCACCAGCCACTAGAGCGCCTGTAACTTGATTCGCGTAGCGTCGGGCGCGCTGTAGGCCACGAAGTCGAGGTCCCGATTTCCATCGACCAGGGCATCCGCCACCAGTAGAACATGTCGAACGGGCGACTGGCCTTGGCCATCCTGACAAGTACCGCGTGGCCGCGCATTTCACGGCGAACGGAGGCCATCCAAACCGCCCTGGAAGGCATCCGTCCCGGGGAGGTGCGGAAAGTCCCGATCTAAAGATAGATATGGGATTGCGTGACCACCGACACCAGCGAGGACTCGCTGCGCCTGGGCGAGGATGGCCCGACGCGGCGCCGGTTCCTGGCGCGCTTGCAGAGGGAAATCACCAAGAGGGGCGCGATCGACGTGCTGCGCAGGGACATCAAGCGCGGGCCGCACCAGGTCGACCTGGTTTGCGGCAGACCGTCGCCCGGAATCGAGCGGGCCAGGCTCCTCAACCGGAAGAATCGGCTCAGCGTCGACGGCAGCTGCGCTACAGGCGCGACGAGCCCGAGCGTTCGCTGGACGTGAGCCCGTTCATCAACGGCCTGCCCGTCGCCGCCTTCAAGCTGAAGAATAGCCTGACCAAGCAGACGGTGGACGACGCGGTGGAGTATCGTCAGTTCGCACAACGAAGGCTGCGGCCTGAACCCCAGCGACACTTCCACTCGTGCCCGCGGCCAAGCACCAGGACGGTCCGCCGTCTCGCGGCGGGCTGGAACACGCCCGCCAGCGGAAAGGCGGAGCGTGCGGCTAGCGCAAACGGACCCGCAGCCGTGGCTCACTCCGACGGCCGAACGCCGCCGATGTAAGTCTACGCCTTCTGTACGCCCAAGTCGCCCGCTCGCATCTCAAACGTCACTTTGAGTCCCAACTGTGCGGCCGCCGACGTGATCTGGCCGCGAATCGTCGGCTGACGCTTCTTCTCCTGCTCGGTGAGACCGATGACTACCCATTCGCCATGCGACGTCTTGTCTAGGCGGCTGATAATCTCGCGAATCTCAGGACTTATGCGCCGTGACCGCTGCGGTCGCTGCTTCCAGTCACTCGTCGATACCACCTCTTTGAGCTTCATGCGTTTCCCGACTCCCGTCGAACAACCTGCGTTGGATCGCGGAATGGTGGCACAGCCGGCTTGTCGCAGGCAAGTCGTGGCCCAAGAGTCGAACTTATCCGAGACTTAATCGTGCAAATGCTGGCGGATCTCCGCTTATCTCGTGCAGGATGGACGGTTGCGACTAATTTCGGGCAATCCTGCATGACACGGGGTACATAGTCGATTGGCGCCTAGAGTGTTCACCTCCCGAAGGGATCCCTGGTGTGAAGTTTCTTTGGGAAGTGGACAGACTGAGATGGAAGGACCAGTCAACGTGATGGCCGAGGAAAGTCCCTGAGGTGATGTCGCCAGGAGAGCGCGGCCCGCAGCGCAGCGGCGGTACCGGCAGCGCCGGCTGTGAGTCAGACTAATACTCGCGGGTTGGGGCCGTAACCCGGACCGCATGCCAGAGGATCGTCGGGAGCTGCCTCGGTCGACGATTGCATGTTGGGGCGGGGCCCTTGGCACACGCCGTCCGGCGCGGGAACTCCAGACCGCTGACCAGCCCCACCGCGGCGCGATGGATCAGTCACCAGCGGTCGCAGCGCGCGCCCACCGGCGGGCAGTGAAGCTAGCGCCGGGGTGGCGCAGACCATAGCCCATCGAGAGCCCAGGAGTCCGCGGGCGACTGAAACGGCGGCCTTCTGGAACGCTGGCCGCGCCGCCGCCTGCTGATGCCGCAGGCTCGGACCTATCCGTGGCGCGTGCCGGTAGCACCACGCGGCTTGCTCTAGAACGTGGCGTAGGGCGTTGTTACCGCTCGTTCTGATCCGCCCGCGACGCTAGCGTGTCCCGCTGGAGTGCTCGCTGGGGACCGGACCCACGTAGGCCATCACCTCGCGCGGATGGCAGAAGTGCTACAGCTCGCCGAACTCCGCGATCGGCATGGCCGCCAGCACCTGGCCGATCTCGCGCCACTCGTACAGTGGCTCGATCAGCGGCTGGTGCGGACTAGCCGCGGCGGCCAGGACTAATTTCGCCTCCAGCTACGCCAGCCGTTCCTCCGTCTCGACCGGGCTCTCTTGAAATCCCAGCAGCACGACCTGGGACGCTGGGCGCGGCTGTCGCCAGGGGCAAACCCCCGCGGGGGGACGCCCAGACAGGCGCAACAGGAACTGCCTCAGCCGTTGCAGCCGCCGGTCGGTCCGCGCGACCGCAGGAGCGCACACTAGATCCCGCAATGCCTCATCGGCCTCATCCGGCACACCGGCTCCGTCCGTTGTCGCTTGGCACAGGCGCCTAACCCAACCTGCGCAACCGACGGCTTTGCGACTGCGGGCAGTCTCGTCATCTTGTCTAGGGCGGCGTAGCTTGGCCAAGAACGTCATCGCCCCGGCATTCGACCGTGCCGTCGGGCCTTACCCCGCAGGTCTGGCCTCCGCCGGCACTGACGGAGTCGAACTCCGCGGTCGGCGGCGTGACTGGGTCTTGACCGTCATCGCCTCAGCGTTCGACCGTTCCGTCAATCCGCACCCCACACGTGTGCCAGAGCCCGGCGCTGACTTCGCGCCGCCCACTCCACGGCGCAGCCTCCTCACCGCGCGCGGACTCCAATAGGGTGATGACCATTCCAACGACGACTAGAGCGATAGTTCCACGCTTCAGATTTCACTCTGTGTTCCTAAAGGATCCTTCTAGTCCGCGAAACGCGTGCGTCATGTGAAGGCAATTGCCAAGAATCAATCTCGCTCTATTCCACACTTGAGTGCGTGGCACCGAACCGCTGGACTGGGAAGTGTCCGTCGAGGTCGGGGGGGGCCAGGGTTCGCGATTCCTCTGACGCAGGTCTTGAGGAGTGCACCTGCGGCCTACGTCTACTTCCAGATGCGGATGCTCTAGTGCGTTGATGTCGATGCTTTCGGGAAGGCGAGCAAGAACTGCCTGGCCTTCGGTGGCATCACCCCAGCACTCGACCGTGCCGTCCGGCCGCACGTGTGGAACGGACCGGCGTCGACGGGCTCAGGTGGCTGGGTGATTCCGCGAACGTCGGCGAAGTGAACGCGCTCACGAGGGTGCCGGGCGCACACTCGAATTCCCACAGTGGTACGCCGTCGGCGCCGGTGCTGGCAGCCTCGTCGATCGCCTTGCGACATTCCGGGCAGTCGGAGATGCGTCCGCTCTCGGCTTCGTCCACAAAGACGCGGACGACCAGGTAGTCATTCTTCTCTGCGTAGTCTCATAACGCCCCTCGCGGCTTGGCATATGTGCCATTAGCCGATAGGGCATCCGGTGTCATCGCCGACCGAGTAGCCTGCCCACCATTCCGTTCCGCCGCCTGTTGAGGTTTCTGCCGAGAAACTCTTCCAATTCGGGACGGTTAAGAACAGTTCGTGCGCCGACGCTGGCATTGTCGTCAATCAGAGTGGAGGGAACGTTTTCCCAATCGAACTCGCGACGTCCGAAGGTGTCGGTCTGCTCAATCACGATGACTTTGTCTTTCTCAAGTATCCAGCCGCTGGACTGATTGCCCTCCTTCTTCATCCTCGTGGCCCGCCTGAGCAGGTGGTCCACTTGGGCCTTAACCCGCTCATGCCGTTTCTCGGCGTAGTCGTTCCACCTGATTGGGACGCACCACTTGGGCGGGCTTTCCGCCAGCAGGTCGGCAACGAGACCTGAGAGGATGGTGGAGGAGAACTCCAGCCAGTCGTCGGGCACTGGCGTTACGTCGAGCCGGGCCAGCGTCCTCCTGAGGTACTCCCGGTACAGGTTGGAAGAAAGGCCCCGGCGCACCTCCTGAATCTTCAGGTGCAGCTCGTGCCGCAGGCTCTCCTTGTAGGAAGGGAGGGCGGTGGTGGTGTAGATCATCAGGCTGCGCTTAACGATCTGGTCGGTGAAGGCCTTTAACTCCTGATTCATGGAGAGGACGAAGCAGGGGTACTCGGAGACCAGCGGTGGCACCTCGTCCTTGATTACGTCCTCGCCGTGGTTGCGAATGGCGGGCCTGCCGATATCGTCGAAGACGGCGGGGAACCGCCGGTAGGCGTGCTGAATGTCCCAGAGCCTGCGCTTGGTGAACTCCCGCTTGTCCACGTTGTAGGCCCTTCCGAACATGGAGGTCATCAGCGTCTCTATGAGGCTGGACTTCCCGCAGGAGGGCTTTCCGTAAACGATGGCAACGGACGGGTACCTGAAAATGTCGCCCTCGTGGCCGGCCAGGGTCCGCATGTCGCACATGAAAGGTGAGAAGTAAAGCCACGACCAGAGGATGAAGTAGTCCCGCTGGAGCCTCTCCACCCCCATGCCGCCCTCAAAGGTGCCCTCGTAGTTGCCGAAGAATTCCACCAACAGCTTCGCGTCGTTCCTGGCGGAGTCGAGGTCAGCTTCCAGTGAGAACGGCTCGCGGAAGAATGTGACGGTCTTCGCGTCTCTGTCGATCGACAGCTCCCGGTGGTCGGCCTCCTCCTCCGTCTGGACGACGCGGATGCGGCTGTACTCCTTGACGATCCGGCGCCTGATATCGCGTGGTATCTGCTGCCTTCCGTTGCGGGGCGCCGGGATGAGGTTGGCCACCACCGGGGGTACGGCAGCCTTCATCCTCTCTATCCGCTCAATCTGGTGGGGGACGCTCATGTGGACGGCATTGCCGTTCGGTCCCTCCTCGTCGCCTGAGTCGATCACCAGGGTGGCATGGTCGTCAAGGGCCAGAACGGGGACTTCAGTAAGGCTTATCTCAGCGTGCTCAATCCGCTCCGGTGGCAGGGGCATCTCGTCGGAGGCCTGGTCCCTGATGGACTGGTACATGCCCACATAGTGGCCCCAGGCGGCTTCGTCATCATCGAAACAGACCAGGGTCTCGGACTGTCGCCCGCCGAAGGCGGTCTCCGACAGGTTGGCCGATCCGATGAGGACGCGAGTGCTGCCGGACTCCGTGTTGTCCAAGAGGTACAGCTTGGCGTGGGCTATCTGCTTGCGCAGCACCCGGAACCGGGCCTGTCCCTTCCTGACCCGCCTCAGGATCGAGGCGTGGCGCTCACTGGGCAGGTTTCTGATGGCCGCCCGGGCGTCGCCGATGGCGACCTGTTGGAAGGCCAAGACGTCCCTCAGGGTGTGCAGGATGTTCTCGCACCCGAAGACGCACTCGAAGTCGCTAAAGCTGTGCTCGTCCAGGAGTCGGACGATGGCGCTTGTCCCTGCCGAGTAGGTGAGGATGCGGATGCGGTCGTAGCCGTCAAAGATCGACCAAGAGAACTTAGTCTCGGACTGGAACCGGGCGCGGGCCACACGCAAGCCCGTGCCGTCGTCTAGGTCGAAGCTCAGAGTCTGTTCGGGTCCGGGGCCGCTATGCTTCAAGCCATTCTCCTCAGATTCCGCCGCGACTCGGCCAATCGGCATGGGCTCGGCGGGTGCTGACTCTCACCACCATTGCGCAGCCGGCGCAAGCTGGGCGACGACTCGGACAACCCCCACGAAACAAGTTACACCCGGTCTTCGGACCGGGGAAGGATCGGAACGCCTACGAGTGGCGAATCGCCCGGGACGTGACGCACGTCTACGCTATCGACTGATCGCAAAGTCCCGACTTGCCGTCCACCGACCAGTGCGGGAGCCCGGCTGGCAACGGCAACCAAACCAGGGGATCGTCGCCGGTTTGGCGGAAACCTGGGTAGCCGCCCGCGCAATCGAGCCCCATGATGGACCACCATGACCCGATCACTGCCGACCCGCGATTGCAACGTCGTGACCCGCGGGAATTCGCGTCAACCGAAGAGTGACCGGCCGCTGGCCACCCGCCGCGGCCGCCATTCCCGCGAGTCGCGTCTGCGGACGCTGCAGGCGGCTCTCCGCAAGATCAACTCGGCCTGGGAGCTCTCGCAGTCGCCGCTCGCCAAGTACCGGGATCTCCAGGCGCTGGGCCAGACCCAGTTCGCCGACCGGGCATTCCCCGAGGGCTGGGCGGTCCAGGCGGTGCTTCGCCTCGCCTGCGCCCGAGTGGCCGGCGCCCTCGATCCCCGCAAAGGCGAGTTCCTGCAGCGCTGGGTGGCCGGCGAGTCGATCGCCCGCATCGCCGCGTCAACGGGTATGAGTCGCAGCCACCTTTCGCGACGCTGGCGACCGCAGGTGCTGGCGGCCATCGATGCCGAGGTTGCCAATTTGCTGCGCGAACTGCGCGCCACTGGCGGGCGACTGGAGCACGAGGCGCCCGAGAGCAGCCAGGGTTCTCCGCCGGCCGATGGTGCCGTCACCGCGGTCGTTCGTGGATCGAGGCGCGGCGCGCGTGCTCGGAGAGCTCGTACCCGTGCTGGATGGCGACAGGCGGACCCACAAACCGCGACCCATCCGAATTAGCTAGAATTAGCCGGATTTCACGGCGCGACGTGTGCCACGAACGCCCCTAGCCTGGCTGGTTTGCCCCCCAGGGACGCGGGGACCGGATCCGGTCCGCCACTTCGAGTGGTGCCGAGGGCGGGACTCGAACCCGCACAGCCCGGAGGCCACTAGCCCCTCAAGCTAGCGCGTCTACCAATTCCGCCACCTCGGCCGGGCGCCCGATTATAGGCGTGAACGCCCGTCACTGTCCGACCGGACGTTTGGTGCTCGCGGATGGCGTACGCTGGGCGCAATCAGACCATCGCAGAGGAAATTTATGTCAAGCTCACCGCACGTCGCATGGCTGCGCCTCTCGCCGACCTCCGGGCAGAACGTGGGTGTCAGCAGCCTCAGCTTCGTGGCCGACCTGGGCATCGAAGGCGACCGCCACGCCAATCCAGAGTCGCGCAACCAAGTGCTGCTCATGGACACCGAAACCCTGGACGTGCTGGAGCTTGGACCCGGCGATATCCGCGAGAACGTCGCCACCACCGGTATCGATCTCGCATCGTTGAACGAGGGCGATCGGCTGCGCATCGGGGCGGAAGTCGAGGTGGTGATCTCACACCCCTGCGACCCGTGCTACAAGATGGACATCCTGCGTCCGGGGCTCCAGGAGGAGATCAGAGGACGCCGGGGGATGCTGGCCACCGTCAGCACCGGCGGCGTGGCCGTTGCAGGCGACCCCATCACCCTCACCGCCGCCACGGAGGCCTGAGAGCCCCAACTCGTCCCCGCGCCGAACCCGCGCATCCCGGAGGTCGCATGAATCTCTACATCCTGCGCCACGGCAAGGCTGAGCCATTTGGGCCGACCTATCCCCGGGACGATCTTCGACCGCTCAGCCTGATGGGAATGCGGCGTACCGAACGGTCCGCCAGGGGCATGGCCGCGGCCAACGTGGTCGTCGACACGATCATCTCCAGCCCGCTGCTGCGCGCGCGTCAGACCGCCGAGATCGTGCACGAGGGCCTCGGCGTCGCGGCCGATATTGAATACTCCGACGCGCTCGCCACTGGCGATCTCAACGGCATCGTCGATGCCGTGCGCGGCCATGAGCGCAACAAGGGCGTCATGCTGGTCGGGCATGAACCGACGCTCAGCCAGTTGATCTCGATTCTGGCATTCGGCGCGCCCGGCGGGTCGTTCGGCCTGAAGCCGGGCGGACTCTGCAAGCTCCAGACCTACGCCATCGGTCTGGGCCAGTGCGCCGTGGTGCGGTGGTTTCTGACGCCGAAACAGCTCGTGGGACTGGGCAGGGGCTCGCGTGGAGGCAATCGCGGCGCAGCGGCATAGGTGGGCAGAACGCCTAGGAGACCTTTGCAGAATGCAGGTCAGAAGGTGTGTATGCGCCCCGATCCGTTCTACAGCTCCTTCGACAAGCTCAGAGCCTGCCCCGTACTTGATACGGGGACGAACGGATCGGGGCGCGGCGTGGGGGATTGTTCAGTATTTCCCTGAGGCGGCGCACCGACTCCGGCGAATGCGGCGCTGCCAGTTCCCACGAGCCGCGCCTTGGATGGCCAGCGGCCTGACCTGGAGCTTGGCCACAGCCCTGGCGAGTGCGGCGCTGATTCTGCTGAGCGCCTGCAACGGCGGCTCGTCGGGTGTGATTCGCGTGCCGATCGAGCGCGTCACGGTGGTCGCCACCACGCCGGCGCCGCTCCCTGCCGAGTTGCCGGTCGGTCGGCCCCGTCCCACGCCGACGGCTCCGGTGAACCTGCCACCTCCCACACCCACGGCCACCGCAACCCCCACACCCAGTCCAACGCCCGCCCCCACGGCCACGCCCAGCCCGACACCGTCTCCCACGCCGACTGCAACGCCAACGCCCACACCGAGCCCCACGCCAACGCCGACACCCGAGCCGACGCCCACCCCAACCCCGACGCCGCCCCCTCCGAATACGCCGTTTCCGCTGCTTTGGGTCGCCTACCAGGCCGACATCGGCCGCAATCTCGAGATTTACGTCATCGCCACGGACGGCACCGGCCAACGGCGCCTGACCATCAATCCCGCCGACGACGCGCAGCCCGCGTGGTCGCCGGACGGCTCGACTATCGCCTTCGCCAGCAACCGCGACGGCGAGTTCCGCATCTGGCTGATGGACTCCCTTGGCCGCAACATCCGCCCGCTCACGCAGGGGCCAGGCGACTCCCGACCCTCCTGGTCGCCCGACGGTTCGACCATCGCCTTCCAGTCCCAGCGCCGCGGCAGCCCGGACGTGTGGATCGTCGACGTCGAGACGGGCGAGGAGACGCTGGTCGTCGGCAGCGGCCGCGCGGAGAACTCGCCGTCGTTCTCGCCCGATGGCACTCGCATCGTGTACAGCGCCGACCGCTTCGGCCAGTTCGACCTCTTCACCATCGCGCTCGATGGGAGCGACGAGCAGCGGCTCACCGACGCCGCCGGCGCCGACCTAGAGCCGCGCTGGTCGCCGGACGGCACGCGCGTGGCCTACGCCACCATCCGCGAACGCCAACCGCACGTGGCCATCATCAACGCCGACGGCACGGGCGTCGTCGTGCTGCCGCTGTCAGAGTTCAGATACACCCTTGGCGACCGAGCCCCGGTCTGGACGCCGGACGGCGACGCGCTGGTCTACGTGACGGCTGATGGCGACTCGTCTAATCTGGCGGTGATGTGGGTGGATGGTTCGGGGCGGACATTGTTTGTATTCCGCTTTGGTGACGACTCGTCACCGTCGCTTGGCCCCGCGGTAGCGCCATGAGCCGCGGCGCGGAGATTGCCCGCCGCTCCGCGTTCTTCCTCGTTCGCATCAGCCTCTTCTGGTTCGGCCTGTCGTTCCTGTGGGGCGGCATGAACATCCAGCTGCTGCCGACGCGGGTGCCGGAGCTGGTGGACGACGAGATCAAGGGCACCGCCATCGGGGCCATCGTGGTGGTGGGCCTCATCGTGGCCATCCTGGTCCAGCCCATGGCCGGGGCCTTCAGCGACCGGGTGCGGATGCGCTGGGGTCGGCGGCGGCCGATCATGGCGGCGGGAATCGCCGCGGCCATGCCCTGTCTGCTGTTCGTGGCCTACGCGCCCAACTACGGGCTGCTGTTCGTGGCGATGGTGCTGCTGCAGATCGCCGCCAATATCGCCCACGGTCCCTACCAGGGCGTGATCCCCGACCAGGTGCCGACCGATTCGCGCGGTCGCGCGTCCGGGTTCTTCGGGCTGGCCAACCTGATGGGCACGCTGGTCGGCGCGGGCGTCGCCGGCGCGTGGCTCAGCATGGCCGCCGAGGGGCAGGACCCCAACCCCTTCTTCGCCCCCGCGCTCCTCACCATCATGGTCGTGCTGGCCGTGTTCTCCATCGCCGCGTGGTTCGCCGTCCGCGAGCAGCGGCCGCCTGAGCAGGCGCCGTTCGAAGGCGTCTTGCGCGAGGTCCGCGTGCGGCTGAGCGAGCTGAGCCAGCGTTCCGCTTTCGCGTGGCTGATGCTCTCGCGGCTGCTCTACTTCATGGGCCTGCAGGCCATGGACAACTTCATCCAGCTATTCCTCAAGGGCGACCAGGTGGACGGCGGCCTGGCCGAGAGCGACGCCGAGTTCAAGACCACCATCGTCCTGGCGGCGGTGCTGCTGACGGCGCTCATCACGACCGTTCCCGCCGGATGGCTGGCCGACCGCTACGGCAAGCTGCGGCTGGTGGCGACGGCCGCGGCGCTGGGACTCATTGCCGCCGCCGTGCTCATGACCTCGCAGTCGTTCGTGCAGGTCGTGATCTTCGCCGCGGTGCTGGGCGTCGGCGTCGGCCTCTTTACCGCCGCCGACTGGGCCGTGGCCATCGACCTGATTCCCGACCAGCGCGCGCCCGGCTTATACATGGGCCTCTCAAACGTCGCCACCGCCGGCGGCGACGGCCTGGCGACGCTGTCCGCCGGCATCGCGCTGGACCTGTTCGGCTACCGGGCGGTCTTCGCCATGATGGCGATCTTCTTCGGCCTGAGCCTGGTGGTGCTCCCGGTCGTCCGCGCCCGGCTGGCCGCCGCGCAGGCGCCGCCGCCTACGTGATGTAGCCCCCCCGCAAGCGCCCGCCGTCCGGCTCCCTCTCATGGGGAAAGGGCTGGGGTGAGGGGCTCCGGTGGCCGGTGGCCCAGGCGGCGTGGCGCCTGGGAGATTCGTCCTCGGCCCGTCCCACGCTGCACGCAGCGCGGGCCACCGAAGGTCGGCGGCCGCCAACAGGGAGCGCCATAACCGTCCGACATTCCGGCGAACGCCGGAATCCAGGCCCCGCTAAGCCCGCGCAACCCGCCTGCGCTCTTAGCCGCCCACCACAGGGAACGATTTCGCCACACCGCGCGTAGTATCCAATGGAGTACACGGCAGCCGACGCCGTGAACGCGGGCAAGGCGAAACTGTGAGAGCCCCTCGATCAGCATCCAGATTGGCGATAGTCCGTGCGACTCGGGCCGCAGCAACCGCTCTTGCTGTAGGGGCGTGCTTGAGTATGGCCGGCTGCGAAGCTTGGTCGGCAGCACCTGCGGAAGAGGTGATCATCGACCAGTCAGCGACCCCTCATTCGCCAACCGGGACGCCAAATGCCACTCAGACGGCGACCGTCGAGCGTCCCACGGCGACGCCAAGCCCGACCAAAGTTGTCGAAGTCGTGAAGGAGGTACCCGTTGACGCTCATCCTATGGCGCCATCGCCCTGTTACCCGCCTTCTCACAAGTCAGAAATACCGCCAGCGAGTTCGTTGCAATGGAGCCCGGACGGTGAGGAGGTTTTCTTCGCCACCGATGCCGCCGAAGTGTACGCGGTGCTGGCCGATGGAAGCCGCCTTCGGCGCCTCGTCGCGGCGTGTGGGGAATTGAGCCCAGGCTTCAAGGTGGGGCGAGAGACGCCATTCCAGGTCGCCCCGGATGGCACTCGCCTGGTGTATGCCACGTGCGAGTACCCGCGGCCGGGGGCGGGACCGCAGCCGGACGGCTGGGACTATCGGCACGAACTGGTGGTTGCGGACATTGATGGCACCCAGCGTCAAAGGCTCACCACCAGCGCGGCTTTCGAGAGCTACCCAACCTGGTCCCCCGACGGCTCCCACATTGCTTATGTTTCCAGCGAGTGGGTCTCGGTCGACAGACCAGTGCCCTCACGCCACCGGACAACCCGCCTGTACATCATGCGGGCCGACGGCACCAAGCCGCAAAGGCTTGGTACCGGCTTCGACTTCGTGATCACACAACCTCCCTCGTGGTCACCGGACGGGCGCTGGCTGGCCGTCACGGGGTTCGCGAACGAGCAGGAGGATCGCAGCCAATCGGGAAACAGGCGGTGGGCGCTACACCTCATACCCACGCAGAGCGGCCGGGAGTTCCTTCGGCTGTCGGACGCCGCAAGCGGTGCATCGTGGTCGCCGGACGGCCAACACCTAGCGTTTGCCAGGCTGGATGACGCCGGACTGGCGCTTTACACCATCGCGGCGGATGCGACCGACCTCCAACGGGTGACGACGATCGGCGGGTGGGGCTCGTGGTGGAGTTCGCATCAGACTCCGAATCTCTCACATACCTGGGTCCCAATTGTGGCGTGGTCGCCAGACGGCTCGAAGATTCTTTATTCGTGCGGTGGAATATGCGTGGTCGACCTCAACGACGCTCCGGCGCGAGAGGTGCCGCCGTCCAAGGAGACGTCGTCGGCCGAGGGCGATGTCTTCCCTGCGCCGACCAGCAGGGCAGAGATACGTCCGACAGTGCTGGCCGGGGGCATGGCGGCCTGGTCGCCCGACGGCTCGCGCATCGCAATCCTCAGCAACGAGGACGGCCCGTTCGTGCAAACCCTGGCTCCCGACGGATCTGACGTGCGGATGCTGGTGGTGCAGGATAGGCAGGACCGTCTCCAGAGCGCGGACGACTTACGACAAGCCGAGATGGCCGCACGTCAGGCGGAGATCGCCTCGCGGCCGCCTACGTGATGTACGGCCGGTGGCCCGCGCTGCGTGCAGCGTGGGATCGGCCGTGGGTGAACAACCCAAACGCACCGCCCAGTGACCGTCATTCCGGCGCACAGCCGGCCCCGGGCTCGATCCGGGGCCGGATTCCAGATTCCGCTGAACCTTCTCAGCCGGCTGGCGGTATTCGCCGCGCCGCTCATGGAACGATTCCACCAACCCGCGCGTAGTATCTCTTGGAGCACTCGGCAGCCAACGCCAGCGCATGCGGGAGGCGGACCCGTGAGAAGCCAACTCAGGGCTCTGCGCGCCGCCTGCGCCCTCCTGGCCGCGCTGGTGGTTATGCTCGGCCTTGCCGGCTGCGGGCCAGACGCGCCTGACGCGTCAAGCACCGCGACATCGCCGCGCACGATGGCGGCGAATCGTACGCCGGTATTCGCACCGTCGCCTGCGGAGACTGCGCCGCCACCGTCACCCACTCCCACCCCCCGGATCATTCGAGAAGAGATCGACCGGCACTTGGGAGTTCGAACGCCTTGTTTCGGCGGACTACCAGGAGCAAGCGATGCCTTTGTCCGGTGGAGCGGAGACGGGTCAGCAATTGTCTTCAACCGCGGTGGTGACGTCGTCTGGGTGACGCCGGATGGATCCGCTCTCAGGCAGCTTGAAGTAACGGGCCCGATGACCGCAGTCGATGTGTCCCCAGATGGGACGCAGGTTGTCTACTCCACCTGCGCCTATCCCACAGATCCAGAATTCACCTACACACCGTCGACCCGGCACGAGACCGATGTCGAGGGCAATCCGATCATTCGCATCGTGTCGGTCGAGCCTAATCCCGAGCTGCTCAATTTCGACCACGAACTCGTCCGTGCCCGAATCGACGGCTCGGAGCCGCAGCGGCTGACAAATAACGCGCGCTTCGACAACTACCCGGCATGGTCGCCGGACGGCACGCGCATCGCGTATCTGTCAAACGACAATCGCGATGCGTCCGCCTCCAACCCGCACTCCACCAGTTTTCTTCGCCTCTACACCATGGCGCCTGATGGCTCGAACGTGGCGATGGTGCGGGACGGGTTTGTGAATCTGTTTCAGCCTCTCCAGTGGTCGCCCGACGGCAAGAGTCTCGCGTATGTCCGACAAGACCCTGAATCCGCAGTGTGGCTCTACACGGTTACTGTCGACGGAGGGGCGCCGCGACGGCTGACGAAAACGGACAGCTACCCATCGTGGTCCCCGAATGGGCAACGCCTGGCCTTTGCGAAGCCTGACGGCGCCGAGGTCGCGCTCTACACAATCGCGTCGGACGGTTCGGACGCCCAGCGCGTGACGACAATCAGGGGCTGGCAGCCCCGCTATGGCGAGCCGGACCCCTCCCGCGCGTGGATCGGGACTGTGGCCTGGTCGCCCGACGGCTCGAAGATCCTGTTTTCGTGCGGAGGTGGGATCTGCGTGGTCAGCTTGGATGGCGCTCCAGTGAACGAGGCGCCCCTCCTCGGGTACGCGGCGGCCTGGTCGCCGGACGGCTCGCGGATCGCCATCCTTAACACCGAGAACGGCCCAGTCGTGCAAACTGTGGCACCCGACGGCAGCGATGCACGGGTCCTGGTATTGGCAGGGATCGGCGGTCTGATCCCAGCGCAGTCCGGACATGAGGATGTGCAGGCGAGTCAGGCGGCATGCGCCACGGGGTTCATGATTGACGCGCCTGCGGAAAACTCAGGATTGGTGCGCGATTGCGAGGTGCTGCTGGAGCTGCGGGACACGTTGTTTGGCAGCGCGCTCGTGAACTGGGTGCCAGGGATCCCGATAACCCAGTGGCTGGGCGTGACGGTGGCAGGCACGCCACGGCGGGTAACGGGGCTTAGTCTCGGCGGGCTGGTGCCGACGGCGACGCTACCCCGTGCGCTGGGTGACATGTCGCAGTTGCGAGTGCTGGACCTCTCCTACGATCACTCCTACTACTCGCGGCCTGGAGCCCCAATTCCGCCGGAATTCGGCAAGCTCTCCCAGCTGCGGGTCCTCAAGATCGCCGGAGGTCTGAGAGGCCGAATCCCGGCGGAACTTGCTGAGCTCACCAACCTACGCACATTAAGCCTTTCGCGCAGCGAGCTGACCGGCGGGATTCCCCCCGAATTGGGCCGGCTGACAAATCTGCAGGAGCTGTTTCTCTACACGAGCAAACTGACTGGCACGATCCCGCCGGAACTGGGCCAACTGGCCAACCTCACCGGCCTGAGCCTCAACACCAACCAGTTGAATGGACCGATTCCGTCGGAGCTGGGCCAGCTGGCGAACTTGACACTGCTCGACCTCGCCAGAAACCAATTGGCGGGACCCATTCCGCCAGCATTGGGCCAATTGGGCAACCTGACCAGGTTGATCCTGTTCTATAACCAGTTGTCGGGGCCGATCCCAGCGGAGTTGGGCCAACTGGGTAGCCTGAGCGAGTTGATCCTCTATGGCAACCAGCTGGCGGGGCCGATTCCACCAGAACTAGGCCAGCTGACAAACCTCACCGACTTGAATCTCACCAAAAACCAGATCACGGGGCCGATTCCGCCGGAGTTGGGCCTTCTAGCGAACCTGAGGAGTTTGACCGTCACCAGCAACCAGTTGACAGGACCGATCCCGCCGGAGTTAGGCCAGCTGGCGAACCTGGATCTGCTCAGGCTCGACAACAACCAGTTGGTGGGAACGATCCCAGCGGAGTTCGGCCAACTCACCAATCTGGGGACGCTGGGGCTTTCCGGCAATGCCTTGACGGGCGAGGTTCCAGAGGCGCTTGGTCGCCTCAACGCGACCCTCGACTTGGCCGGCAACCAGTTGACCGGATGCATTCCACGGGGGATCCCCGAGTGGCGGCTCGGAGATCGCCGCGCCCTCGGCCTGCCAGCATGCAATCAGCGATAGCGCATCGAGTGACCTGGTGATGTCATCGTCGAGCGTGAGAGTGGCGTGTCGCTTTGGGCGTCGCACTACGTGCGGTAGGTCTCGTTGCGAGAGACCCATTAGGGACGGCACTCACAGACCCTGGCCAGTCGGCCGAATCGACCGATGACCGCCATCCCGCCCGTCTACAAGCTGAACCTGCCGCCGGTGCGGTACGTCTCGGTGCCGGCGGAGCGGTTGCGGGTCTTCGTGTGCGAGGCGGCGCTGGCCGTGGGTCTGCCGGACGCGCAGGCCGGTCTACTGGCCGAGTTGCTGACGGGCAACGACCTGCGCGGGGTGCACTCGCATGGGACGCGGATGCTCGCCCACTACGCGGACGAGCTTCGCAGGGGTCGGCTCAATCCGGCGCCCGAGCCGCGCGTCACGCGCGAGACGCCGGTGAGCCTGGTCGTTGACGGCGACGGGGGGCTGGGGTATTTCGCCGCTCACCTGGCGACCGAGCGTGCCATCGCCAAGGCTCGCGAAGTCGGCGTCGCGGTGGCCGTCACCCGCAATCACGGGCACATCGGCGCCGCCGGCATCTACGCCCGCATGACGCTGCCGCACGACCTGCTGTGCCTGGTCACCGGCGGCGCGCGGCTTGACATCGAGCCGGGCATGCCGGTCTACAGCTCGGCGGTCGGGTCGCCCATGTGCTTCAGCGCTCCGGCGGGCGACGCCGACCCGCTGGTCGTGGACTTCTCGCCCGTGTACGACCTGCGCTCGTCGCCGCGCCGCGAGGAGCTCGAGGACTGGATCCCCGGCACGATCTTTCGCTGCATCGGCCTGGGCAACATCGCGCAGGCGTGGGGCGGCGTTCTGGCCGGCGTGCCGCAGGAGCGCGACGCGGCGCCGCCACGATTTTCCTCGGCGCACCAGGCCGCCGCGTTCATGATGTTCCGCATTGACCTGTTCCTGGACCCGGCGGAGTTCCGGCAGCAGATGGACGTGCTGGCGGAGCGCATTGCGGAGTTGGCGCCGCTGCCCGGGTTTCCGAAGGCCCAATTTGCCGGAGCGCCAGAGGCCGAGCGCGCGCGGCGGTATGCGGTTGAGGGCATTCCGGTTGGGGAGGAGCATCGGCGGGAGTTGGAGGCGTTGGCGGACGACCTGGGCATGGATACGCCGTGGGAGCGTGGCGGCTGACACGGGCGCGTCCCACGCGTGGGACGACCGCGACCGGCAGGCTGGCCAGCGATCACCGAAGGGCAGCCACAAGGGCTGCCCCTACACGGACTCCAAAAGCCGGGCCGGCGGCCCCTCAAGGGGAGGTCTGAATCCTGCCCTTACCCCGAATCCTCAGTCCGTGCACCCCAGCAACGCGCGTCGCACGGGATCGGTCTGGCGGGCGATGAACTCCGGCGAGTGATACCACTCGGGGCGGACCTCGTAGACCTGCGTGGACCACTTGTAGACCACCCACACCAGGCGGCGCGGGCGCGACGAGCGGTTGGGCATGGCCGTGTGCCAGATGTTGGTGTCGTTGATGAGGCAAGTGCCCGCGGGCGCGGTGAGCGGCACCATGCCCGGGAGAGCCCGCGGCTGATTGTCGTGATTGGCCCAAGGGGGCGGGCGATTCGGGTCATTGTGGCTGCCGGGGACCACCGCCGTCGGGCCGACTTCCTCGGTCACGTCGTCCAAGTAGATCGTCAGCCGCATGTACGGCCCGCCGTCGCGGTGCCACAGCGTCGCGGCCGGAGAGTTGGGCGCCCGATAGTTGCCCATTCCACTCGACAAGAGGACCACGTCGTGGTTCCGCGCCGCCTGCACGATCGGCAGCACGGCCGGTAGGTCCATGAAGTCCTCGAACAACGGATCGAGCTCGAAGAAGCGGTGCAGGTCGATCGACCCGACGCCCTTGACCGAAGTCGACGCGCCGTCCACCACGGCGCTGGGAACGTTCTCGTAATCGGCGATCAACTCGTCGAAGCGTTCCCGAATCGGCCCCAGGCGTTCGGGGCTGACGGCGTTGGGCACCGCCGTGTAACCGACGTGCTCGAGCCGCCACACGTGCATGAAGAGCTCGTGCACGCTGGGAATCGGTTGCATCGCCGCTCCGTCGGGGTAGCCGCCCGTTAGGCTACCCGCTCCAGTTCCACCGCGCGGCCCAGGCGCATGGCCTCGTAGAGCCCGTCGGCCAACTGGACGGCGCGCACGCCGTCGGCGCTGTCGGCAAGGGGCCGCCCAACGCCGCGCGCGGCGTCAAGGAATGCGTCCAGCATCGCGGTGGAGCCGTCTCTACCAACCACCGGCTCCGGCGTCTCAGCCACTACTCGCTCGCCTTCGAACACGCGAGCTTGCGTCAAGTCGTTCCAAAGCTCGGCGCGGCGCGACCCGTCGTCCATCGCGCCCGAATAGGTTCCCCCGCGCTCGGAGCACCCGAATTCGCCAACCACCACCTGCCCCACGCCGCCGCCGGCAAACTTGATGGTCGCCGTCAGGGTGTCCGGCAGCCCCGAGCGGCGCACGTAGCGACCACCGGTTCCATAGACCCGCAGCGGACGCGAGCCGGACAGATGGGCAGCCATGTCCAACGCGTGGCTGCCGAATGTACCGAGCACGCCGCCGTGCTGGGCCTCGCCTTCCCAGCGTTCGGCCAACGAGTCGACCGTGGCGTGCATCACAACCGTCCGCGGTCCCGGCACCGCCGACCGGACCACCTCGACGCCCGGCGCCGCGCGCAACGCGAAGTCAACGCCGGCCACCACGCCCGCCCCGCGCACCGCCGCATGCGCTTGCAACGCGTCGGGCAGCTTGGTCGCCAGCGGCGCCTCCACGAACACGTGATTCCGGGCGCGGGCCGCCGCCGCGACCAGTTGCGCGTGCGAGTCGGGTCGCGTAGCAATCAGCACCGCCTGGACCTGGGTCCGGTGAAGCACCCCGTCGATGTCGTCGTCGGCCTGCGCGCCATCAATGTCGGCGGCGATCCGCCGGGCGACCTCGAGATTGCGATCGACGCACCACACCAGGCGGCAGTCGGTGCGTCGCGCCACCGCTCGGGCCAGGCGGCCGCCCATTGCGCCACACCCAATAAGAGCCAATTGCAAGGGACCCGCCACCGTCGTCACCAATTCGGGCGAGTCGCGCGTAACGTCATGCCGGTCTATGGCGATCTATCGCGCGAGACAGTCCATGCTTTGCGAATTTCACGTCGTGCGCACCCACCGCGGCCAATTCCTGTCGTATAGTGGGCGCCACAATTCGACATAATGCCTGAATTGCGCATGCCCCACGGTTCCGAGCGGCTCGCCAAGCGGCTCCACCGCGCCGAGATCATCAGCCTCAGCGCCTCGTTGGCGGTCTTCGTGGTCATCGGCGTCATCGGGCTGTTCGTTTGGCGCAGCAACAGTGCCGAGCCTGCCACGGCCGCGCCTCAATCAACCCCCACCGTCGTGGCGCGACCGACAGTGGCCCCCGATCCTACCTCTGCAGTCACGGCGGCAACTTCCGCGCCGACCGAGGCGGTCAAGGTGGACATCGAGCCGCCCTCGCCCGCCGAACAGGTTGAGCAGCCCAATCCGCTCGACCTGATCCAGACCTGGCCCGGCGATCGGCCGTTCTCGCTGCTGCTGCTGGGACTGGACCAGCGGCCCGGAGAGGCCAGCGGTCGCACCGACGCCATGGTGCTGACCCGCATCGAACCTGCGAACAACTCCGCGGCCCTGATCTCCATTCCGCGCGATCTGTGCATCGCCAACTGCCGCACGGACCCCTACCGCATCAACTCCGTCTACCAGGCCGAGGGTCCCGATGTCCTCCGACAGCGCGTGGGAGAGATCATGGGGATCAAGGTGGACTATGTGATGGTGTTTGACTTCTACGGCTTCCGGCGGCTGGTCGACTTCTTTGGCGGCGTCGAGGTCGACGTGAGCACCACGATCTACGACGAAAGCTATCCCAACGCCACCGACACCGGCTTCGAGCCCTTGTACATCCCCGCCGGCGTCAACCACTTCGACGGCGACATGGCGCTGCGCTACGCGCGATCGCGCCATCAGGACGGAGCCATCGCCCGCGATCAGCGGCAACAGCAGATTCTCCTCGCGCTGCGGGATCAGCTATTGACGCCGCGCACGATTCTTCAGTGGCCCAACTTCCTGGAGCGACTGCGCGACACCTTCAAGACCGACGTGCCGTTTGAGCTGGTGCCCTCCATGCTCAAGCTTGCGTTGTCGATCGACTCCTCGCGCGTGGTTCAGGGCGCGGTCGGATTCGATCGCGGGCTGTCGCGCACGGTTATCGCCGAAAACGGCGCCTACGTGCTCGAACCCAACGTGCCCCTCATCCAGGCCTACGCCGCCGAGCTGATCCGCAACGGTGAGGCCCTGCCGGCGATGGAAGGCACTGCCGCCAGTCCCGAGTTCGCCGACCGGCAGCACCTGGAGCCCTAGCGGCTCACTCCTCGGGCCGGCGAGCCACGACATAGATTTCGGACGGCTCGTAGGCCACCTCGAGCGCCCGGCGCAGAATGGCGGCCACCCGCGTCAACTCGTCGCGCGTGTGTCGCAGCTCGGCGCTCACCGCATGCAGCGCCGCTTCGAGGTCCGCCGCATAGCGCGACCGCGCCACGCGCCCGCCCACCCAACGCGTCACGCGGTCTTCGTCGGGTTGCGCCTTGCGTTCCGGTGAAGAATCCTCCGTTATGTCAAGATCGCCGAGCGTCACCGGCAGGCCCCGCGCGGACGTCGGGTTGACCCCGGACGCTTGCACCTCGAGTCCCGCGTCCCGGCACAGGAACTCGAGCAGCTCCACGTCGTAAGGCCGCACGTGCGTCGGGTCCTTCCAGAACTCGTGGGCAATCGTCGGCAGGCTGCCGGGATTCGGCGTAGCCACGATCAACGATCCACCGGGGACGAGGCGGCTTCCGCCAAGCCGCACGAGCGCCGCGCCCTCCTCCACCGGAAAGTGCTCGATGACATGCAGCGCGCTCACCACGTCGAACGTCTCTGGCGTCGCCTGGAGAAAGTCGAGCGCTTCGGCCTCGACGACATGGTGAGCCGCGGCGTGCGCCAGCATGGCTCCGTCCAGGTCGACGCCGTGCGTTTCCAATCCGGCGGCGGCCGCCACGTCCAGAAATTCGCCGCGCCCGCAGCCGATGTCGAGGATTCGTCCCTCGGAAGGCAGGAATTGGGCATACCAAGCTCGCGCGTCGCGGACCATCTCGGGGTCGAATCCGCGAAAGGCATACCAGTCGGACGCCATCAGGGCGCGGTCCGGCAGCGACGGGTAACGAAAGCGGCAGCCACACGCGAATCCCAACAGTGACTCAGCTTGAGCCGCTTTGCGCGGAGTCCACTCCTTCGACCCTTGCAGAATTGGGTAGGGGCGGGGTTGAAGCCCGCTCGACGCCGAGCATTCAGCACGCGTCCAGGTTGGACCGGACTGGATTCCGGCCTCCGCCGGAATGACCAAGGGTTACGCAACAGTCTCCTCCTCGGCTGACCACTCGATGCACATTCGCCCCGTGGCCGATCCGGTTCCCTCTCCCTTGATGGGAGAGGGTTAGGGTGAGGGTGAAGGTCGCTGCCTCCGACCGCTCAACCCTGGCGCGACCGTACAATACCGGGCCGTTTGTCAGATCACCGCACGTGCGCAACGACGACGTTGAGATTTTTGCCATCGGCACAGAGCTCGTGACCGGGCTGATTCTGGACACCAACTCGCACTGGATCGCCGGCGAGGTGGCCGTGGCCGGGGGCGACGTGCGGCGCATCACCGCGCTGGCCGACGACTTTGACGCGCTCACGGGTGAGCTGCGGGCCGCGGTCGACCGCCGCGCTCGCGTCATCATCACCACGGGCGGCCTGGGTCCCACGCCCGACGACCTGACGGTCGAGGCCGTGTCAGCGCTGGCCGGCTGCGGCGTACACACGCCCCGTGAAGTGCTGGAGGACTACGCCCGGCGACGCGGCATCAGCTTGGAAGAGGCCTCAAGTCCGCCGCGACTGAAGATGGGCACCGTGCCGGCCGCCGCTCGCGTGCATCTCAATCCGGTGGGTTGGGCGCCCTGCTTCATGGTTCAGGTCGAAGACTCCAGCATCTGGTGCATGCCGGGACCGCCGCGCGAGGTCCAGGGCTGCTTCAGCGCCCACATCCAGCCCGTCGTCGAGCGCCTGTTCGCCGGCCAGTCGGCGCGGTTGCGCGTATTCATCGACGCCCACGAATCGGAAACGTCGCCGCTCATGCAGTCGGTCATGCGCCGGATTCCGTCCGCCTATCTCAAGGCCTACGTCGGCATGTCGAATCCAGAGGGGTTGCCGGTTGACATCGTCGTGCGCAGCACGGACGGCGCGGCGCCCAACGAGTTGCTGCAGCAGGCTTACGACGAGTTCTGCGCCGTCGCCGCCGCCTCCGGCAAGACGGTGACCCTGGAGGCGCCGGCCGCGTCGTAGTCGCCTCGCAGTAGACTGCCCGCGCCTGATCGAAACCCCGGTCGCGTTCACATGCAATCCCGCTGGTCCGACGACGACGCGCGAGGCCTCGATCCGATTGGTCTCAGGGTCTACACCTCGCGGCTGATCGGCGCGGAACCGGCGCTGGTGCTGCACGGCGGCGGCAACACGTCCGTGAAGCTCGACGACCACGACCACCGGGGACGCTCTTGCCGGTCCCTGGCGATCAAGGGCAGTGGGTCCGATTTGCGCACCATCGAGCCCGGCGACTTCGCGCGCCTGCACTTGGACGACCTTCACGCATTGCGCCCGCGGTGCGAGATGTCGGACGACGAGATGCTGGCCTACCTGGCGCGCAGCTCGCTCGATCCGGCTGCCCCCCGGCCGTCGATCGAGACGCTGCTCCATGCGTTCCTGCCCGATGCGTGGGTCGACCACTCGCACGCCGACGCCGTGCTGGCCCTCACCAACCAGCCGGACGGCCACCGCCTCGTGCGCGAGGTTTACGGCGACCGGGTGGCGGTGGTGCCCTACATCCTGCCCGGTTTCAAGCTGGCGCAACTCACCGCCGACGTCTACGACGCGAATCCCGGCGTCGAGGGCCTGGTGCTTGACATGCATGGGCTGGTGACGTTCGGCGCGTCGGCGCGCGAGTCTTACGAGCGCCACATCGAGCTGGTAGCCCTGGCCGAGGACTCTGTGCGGCCGCACCTGCCGGCGCGCGGCAGCGCGCCCGGCGACGAGGCCGCCGCGGCAAAGCTGGCGCCAGCGCTGCGCGGCGCGCTCTCAGCCAAACGACGAGTCATCGTGCGCTACGACGGCTCGCCCCGCGTGCGCGCCTTCGTCGACCGGCCCGATCTCGAGCAGATTTCCCAGCAAGGCCCGGTCACGCCCGACCACGTGCTGCGCACCAAGCGGCTGCCGCTGGTGCTGCGCGCCACCGATTCCGAGGGCGTGCGCGACGCGGTGACTGGCTACCGCGCGGCCTACGAGCGCTACGCGCGAGAGCACGGCGGCGCCGAGGCATTCCAGCACGACTCCGCGCCGCGCGTGGTGCTCGTGCCCGGCGTCGGAATGTTCACCACCGGCGCTTCCTGGGACGAGGCCGGCATGGTGGCCGACATGTACCGCCACACCATGGAGGTCATCGAGGCCGCCAGCGCCATCGGGACCTATCACGCCCTGCCGGCGAACGATCTCTACGACATGGAGTATTGGCCGCTCGAGCTGTACAAGCTCACCCGCGCGCCGGCGGAGCGGGAGCTGGCCCGTCGCATGGCGCTGGTGACCGGGGCCGGAAGCGGCATCGGGCGGGCCATCGCGCAGGCGCTGGCGGCGGACGGTGCGTATGTGTTCGTCACCGACGTCGACCTCGAAGCGGCGAACGCCGTCGCCGAGGCCATCACCGCCGAAGGCGATCGAGCCCGCGCGTTGCCGCTCGACGTCACGAGCGAGCGTGAGACGGCACAGGCCTTCGCCGCTGCAGCCACCCACGCGGGCGGCATGGACATCGTGATTTCCAATGCCGGGATCGCAGCCGCCGCGCCGCTGGACGACCTGGAGCTCGACACCTGGCAGCGCAGCCTGGACGTCAACGCGACCGGGCATTTCCTGGTCTGCCGCGCCGCGCTGCGCCAGATGCGAGCCCAGGGACTTGGCGGCAGCATCGTGTTGATTTGCACCAAGAACGCGCTCGACCCGGGCGCCGGGTTTGGCGCCTACAGCGCCGCCAAGGCGGCCCAGCTTCAGCTTGGACGCGTGCTCGCCGTGGAGGGCGGCCCGGACGGCATCCGCGTCAACATGGTCAATCCCGACGCCGTGTTCGAAGGCTCCGGGCTATGGGACGCCGACCTGCGGGCGGGGAGGGCCGCCGCGCACGGCGTGGACGTCGAGGACCTCGAAGCGTTCTACGCGCAGCGGAACCTGCTGGGGCGGCGCGTGACGGGTCCGGACGTCGCGGAGGCCGTGTCTTTTCTCGCGTCGGATCGATCCGCCAAGACAACGGGGGCCGTCATCCCGGTGGACGGCGGGCTGCGTGGCGCGTTTCCTCGCTAGGGCGCCGTAGCCGATTCGGATCTCTCTACCTCTTGGGAATCTCGGCGTCACCGTCCGCCACTGTTGGGGCAGCCCTTGTGGCTGCCCTGGTCACCGGCGGAGCGGGCGCCCACAAGGGGCGCCCCTACATGGAAACGGAAAGGCCGCGTGACAGGCTATGTCGAGGGTGAGCCAGCCGACGCGCGCGCCCGACCGCCGCTACTTGCCGCAGGCCCCCGCGGTGACTCCGGCTCCGTCGGTGTTGAAGGAGCTGCCGCAGCCGCAGGTCGTCTGGGCGTTGGGGTTCCGCACCAAGAATCCGCGACCCATCATGCTGTCGATGAAGTCGATCTCGGCGCCGGCGATCAGGTGCGCCGTATGCCCGTCGATGTAGACCTCGACGCCGTTCGACTGGGCCGTGATGTCGGTCGGCTCCGGCTCGTGGGCCAGCGCCATGGCGTATTCATAGCCCGCGCAGCCGCCGCCGGTCACCGCGACCTTGAGCGCGCCTTGGGTGTGACCACGCTCCGAGAGGATCTCGCCGAACGCGCGCGCCGCGCGATCGGTCACCGCCACGGGCGAGGGCGGCGGCGGGACAGCCATCGGCAGCCCGATTGGTTCGTCAGCCGGGCCATCCATCGGCAGCGAGATGCGGCCGTCGGTCTGCACTGCGCTCATGGTGCGTCGTTCCTCAAATGCGGGGCGTTCGCAGCCTTCCCCCGAAGCTAGCACGAGGGACGCTTGGCGGCGAGCCGAGCCGGGGTGGCGCAGCCCGCTCAGAGCCAGGACAGCGTGCGCACAAGTCTCGGCGATGCGAATCCTGGGTGCAGGTCTTCTAGGATCACCTGTCACACACGAACGGCAACGTTGCGTTCCGTTTCACGCATGCAAAACCTCCCTCCATGACCTATGACGAGGCGCTGCGCTGGATTTACAGCTTCGCCGACTTGGAGCGCGGAGTGGGCCACGCGGGCCGGGAGGCCTATGCGGCGGGACCGGCACGCACGCGCCGGCTGCTGGGCGCCCTCGGCGATCCGCACTGCGGTCTGACCTGCGTCCACGTCGGCGGCAGCAAGGGAAAAGGCAGCGTCTGCGCCCTGGTTGCGAGCGCGGCCGAGGCCGCCGGCCTGCGCACCGGCGCCTACACCCAGCCGCACCTGCATTCATTCCGCGAACGCTTCGCCATCGATGGTCGTGCCATCGAGCCGCAGGCCTTCGCCGACTTCTGCCAACGGCTCGCGCCCCACGTCGAGTCCTTGACGGCGGCCCATTCCCACGACGGTCCGTACTCAACCTTCGAGCTGGCCACCGTGCTCGCGCTGCTGTGGTTCGCTGAGCAGGAGGTTGAGCTGGCCGTAATCGAGGTCGGGCTTGGGGGACGGCTGGACGCGACGCGCGTGATCGACCCGGCCGTCGTGGGCCTGACGACGATCGTGCTGGAGCACACCCGCGTGCTGGGGGACTCGCTCGAAGCCATCGCGCGGGAAAAGGCCGGAATCATCAAGCCGGAAGTGCCGGTGGTCACCGCGTCTCAATCCGACGAGGCGCTGGGAGTGTTCCAGGCAGTTTGCGAGGCCCAAGCTGCTTCGCTAACCGTTGTCGAACCTCTGGATTGGGAGGGGGCAGCCTGGCACGACGCAAGACCGCTGATGATGGTTCGCGCACCCGACGGCGGCGGCAGGCTCCCGGTGGGGCTCGTCGGCCCACACCAGCGCCAGAACGCCGCCGTTGCGTGGCACATCTGCCGCGAGTTGGCGGATCACGGACTGTCGATCGATCGCGGCGCCATCCGCGCCGGATTCGGCGCCGCGGCGTGGCCCGGACGGCTGGAGGTCGTGGCCGGCGACCCGCTGACCATCGTCGATGGCGCTCACACCCCTGAGGCCATCGAAGCCATCGTGACGGGACTGCGAGAAGTCTTCGCCGTGGATCGCGGTCCCGTGATCTTCGGCGCACTGCGGGACAAGCGGGTGCCGTCGATGCTGGAGGCGCTGCGCGGGTATGCCGCGCCGTTGATCCTGGTTCAGCCCGAACACCCGCGCGGCTGGACGCCCGAGCGCATGGTGCGGCGATACGGGCTCAGCGAGCCGGCATCAATCCCGGCGACCGTCGAGGATGCTTTGCGGCAGGCGCGTGCGGCGTGCCGGCCCGGCGAGGCGGTGCTGGCCACGGGCAGCCTGGCGGTCGCGGCCGATGTGCGCGCAGCCGCCGGCGTGCCGCATGAGGTCGATCCCGAGCCGTGGGCCGGGCCGTAGCATGGGGTTTGGATCCACCTTGCGCGTTGGAGACTTTAGGGTGGATTCCCGCCTCCTCGGGAATGACGGAGCCAGATCGGCCGCGACCGGTTTTGTGCCGGGCCCACCAGACAGCCATGCTCAGCCACGATGACCACCCACAGAGAAGGCGGGCGCCCACAAGGGGCGCCCCTACAGGACAGTCAGGCGTAAGTGGTGGCATGACTAACGACGAGGTGCGCCCGATTCGCAAGCGCGTCGAGCAGGCCATCGAGCAGGCCGCCGCCGAGGGCGCGTTCGACAACTTGGCGGGAACGGGTCGTCCGCTCGAGTCGGAACCGGGGATCGTTCCAAACGAGCTGCGAGTGCCGTTCAAGGTGCTGAAAGATGCCGGCGTGGCTCCCGCCTGGGTGGAGATGGCGGCCGAAATCGAGCGCCGAATCGACGAGTTTCGCGCGGCCCGGCGCGAGCACGAGCGGCGGATGCGCCTGGCCCGCGCGCACGCGCTGGCGGGGACGGCCGGCGATTTCGCCGCGCGCTTTCGAGCCGCGGGGAGAGCCCACGAGGATTTGCGCAACAGCCTGGCAAAGGACGTTCGAGGCATCGTGCGCCTGATCGATCGGTTCAACTCCATGGCGCCGGCCAGCGCGCCGCGATTTGGGTTTCTCGCGCGCGCGGAGCTGGACGCGATCGAGGCGATTTGGCCGTGGCCGGCACCCACTGACGATCCGACGTGAAACGGCGAACGCGGGCCGTGCTCGGTCGGCTGATCACCGCGATCCTCATTCCGCTGCTCGGCGCAATCGGGCCTTGGCGAAGGGCCTTGGGAACCGGACGCGATCAGGGCGAGCCTCGGTCGGTGCTGCTGGTACGGCTCGACTTGATGGGTGACGCCGTCAACGGGCTGTCGGCCGCCCACGCGGCGCGGCGGCGGTGGCCACGGGCGCATATCGCCTTCATGGCGCCGCCGCAGTGGCGGGCGATCGTGGATCGCTGCTCGGCGGTGGACGAGTCCATTCCCCTCGACCCGGCAGCCGTCACCCACTGGCCCGCCTGCCTCGATCCGCGACGTTGGGCACATCTCCTTCTGGCGCTCTTGCGGTTGCGCAAGCGGCGCTTCGACCTGGCGGTGAGCATCTACGGTCCGATTGCCGGCACTGTGGTGGCGCTCAGCGGCGCCCGCGAGCGCCGCGGCTATCGCCGCGAGGCCCCACCGTTCAGCTTCGACCGATCCTTCGAAGGTGAACGCCAAAACGGCGGCCCGCACGAAACCGAGCTGGCGACGCGCCTCATTGGTGGCGACCGTCCACCCTGGCGCACCATCGACCGAACCGAGGACCTGCCCAACCCGGAAGCTCTGGCCGGCGTCCCCCGCCCATTGGTCGTGGCACACGCCGGCGCGGCCCATGGCGACGCCAAACGCTGGCGGGAGGAGCACTGGGAACGCACGCTGGCCGAACTAGCAGCTGGCGGCGCGTCGGTCGCGCTCGTGGGTCTGGCCGGCGACCGCGCGCTGGCTCGGCGGCTGCAGGGCTCGGTCCATAATCTGATCGACCTCACGGGCGAAACGTCGCTCGAATCGCTCATGGGCACCCTGCAAGCAGCGGACCTCGTGATCTCCACGGACAGCGGTCCGGGGCACCTGGCGCGGGCGCTAGGAACCAAAGTGATCGCGCTGCACGGGCCGACCGACACCGCCCTTCACGGTCCTGGCGATCCGACTTGCGCGGCCCTGCGCGTGGACATTCCTTGCGGGCCTTGCTACGACTTCCGCCGCGTGGCGACCTGCCAGTTCGGCGACACGCTCTGCATGGAATGGCTTCACCCCGAGCGCGTCGTCAGCGTCGCGCACTCGATGCTGGCCACATGAGCGGCGCAACCGCCACCGAGGCAGCGGCGCTGGAAGCGCTCGAGTTTCGCGTGCTCGGCACGCGCATTCACGGCATCGACCTGGGACAGGCCGCCGCGTGGATCGACGCCTGGGCGCAAGCCGGCGTGCGCGCTCACATCGCCACCGTGAATCCCGAGTTCGTGATGCAGGCGCGCCATGATTCCGAGTTTCACGACCTGCTGGAGCGCACCCGCCTCAACGTCCCGGACGGCGTCGGCGTCGTGGTCGCCGGACGCTTGGGGGGCAGACGCGTTCCGGGCCGCGTGACCGGCGTGGCGCTGATGCACGAGGCCATGCGGTTGGCCGCGGTCCGCGAGTGGCCCGTGGCGCTCGTCGGCGGCGCGCCGGGAGTGGCCGAGGCCGCGGCGGACCAACTGGTCCACGGGGTGCCGGGATTGCGTCCGCCGCACACCTTCGGCGGCGCGCGCGGGCCCGAGGGCGACAACGCGGCCCGGAAATTCCTGAGGGACGTGCGGCCGCGCATCCTCTGCGTCGGCTACGGCGCTCCGCACCAGGAGTTTTGGATCGATCGCAACGTCAGCTCGGACGCGGGATGCGTGGCCATGGGCGTGGGCGGAACGCTGGACTACCTCAGCGGCCGCGTGCCGCGCGCGCCCGCCGCGCTGCGATCGGCCGGCCTGGAATGGGCCTACCGGCTGTGGCGACAACCGTCACGCTGGCGCCGCATGCGGGTCCTGCCGGTATTTGCCGCGCTCGCGGCGCGCGAAATCCTCGGCCTCGAGACCAAAGACGCCGCCAAGTGAGCCGCGTGGTCGTGGTCGGCAGCCTCAACCTGGACATCGTCATGCGCCTGCCGCGCATTCCGCGTCCAGGCGAGACCGTGCACGGCGGGCGCATCGGCCGCTATCCCGGCGGGAAGGGCGCGAATCAGGCCGTCGCGGCCGCGCGCGCCGGGGCGGCGGTGGCCATGGTTGGCGCCGTGGGTCGAGACGATGCCGGCGACGCGTTGCTCGGGTCGCTCGCCGCGGCCGGCGTGGATCGGGCTGATGTGCGCCGGAACACCGACGCCGCCACCGGTACCGCGATGATCGTCGTCGACAGCGCCGGCGCCAACGCCATCGCCTTGGCGGAGGGGGCCAATTTGGCCGTGCGGCCGGAGGACGCGGCACACGCGGTGTCCGCACACAATCCCGCCGTCGTCGCGGTCCAGCGCGAAGTGCCGGAAGCGGCGGTTCGGGCCGCCCTGAGCCATGCGCCCGAGGGGGCCATCCGCGTGATGAATGCCGCGCCTCTTGAGCCGGACGCCGACCTGCCGCTCGACGTGATCGACCTGCTGGTCGTGAACGAGATCGAGGCGACGGACCTGTTGGGCGCGCCGGTCACGAGCGACGGCGCGCCCGACGCCGCGCGACGCCTGGCGTACGACGTGAACCGAGGGTGCGTCATCACACTCGGCGGCGACGGACTGGCGGCTTTCGTGGACGGTCATGCTCTCCGCCTGAGCGCCCACCCGGTCAACGTGGTGGACACGACCGGCGCCGGTGACGCCTTTTGCGGCGCAATGGCGGCGGCGCTGGCGCTGGGCGAGCCGATGCCGACCGCGCTCGCCTGGGGCAACGCCGCCGGGGCGCTGGCGGCGAGCCGGCCCGGCGCACAGCCGTCGATGCCCACCGGCGCGGAGATCGCGGCGCGGCTCGGCACGGCCTTGGTCTAGCCCGAAACCAGAGATCCGCAAGACCCAAGCCGCGCCCCGACCCGTTCGAATACCCCTTCGACAAGCTCAGGGCGAACGGATCGGGCCCTTGCACGCTATTTGCCCCATGTTGTTATGAGGGACATAGGAGCGTCGTCAGGCTCCGGCGGATGCCGGCGAGGGCTTAGCCTGCTCGCGGCGCGGCATCCAGGGCAGCACTGCCAGCACCACTAACTGCGCCAGCGCCATACCGGCGAATGCGACGTTGAGGCCCGCGGCGTCGCCGATGATGCCGGTGACGTAGTTCCCTACGGCGCCCGCGCCGAAGGACAAGCCGAGCACGACGCCGCTGGCCGCGCCCATGTGACCCGGAAGCAGCCGCTGCACCATCACGACCGTGGGCGTGAATCCGGCGCCAAGGAACGCCCCCATCACCGCGCCGAGCGGAATGTGCCATGGGCCGAAAGGCAGGAGGCCGAAAGCCAGCATCGCCGGAATCATCACCAAGGACGACACGCCGAGAATCCGGCGCACGCCAAAGCGGTCGGTGGAGACGCCGCCGGCGAAGGCGCCTACCGCATGGCCAATCAGATAGGCCGAAAGCACGATGCCCGCGCGCACGGGGTCCGGCCGGTCGGGCGAGACGAATACGGGGACGAAGGTCACCAGCGCGGCGTAGGCCCAGCCGCGCACCACGGCCACCAGCAACAGACCGACGAGCGCCGCCGAAATTCCACCGAACGCGGTCCGCCCCACGGCGACGCTGACGCTCGGCTGTTGCGGGGCCTGGAAGTTGCGCAACGACCAGGCCATGAACGCCGACACCACGAGCACCGGCGCGAGCACCACGGGCATCCAGTCGGTGCCGCCGGCCTCCAGCACCCCGCCCAGGATCAGGGGCGCGACGGCGAACGCGGCGTGTCCGCCCAGGAAGAACAGCGCGACATTGGTGCCGGTGTTGCGGCCCTGCGCCTCGTTGGCAATGGCGGCGCCCTGGGGGTGGAACGCCGCGACGCCGACGGCGGCTACGACCAGGAACAGCACCAGCAACGGATAGCTGGGCGCGAATGCGGCCACTGCCACCCAGACCGCAATCCAGGCCGGGCTGAGCGACGCGAGCCAGCGCCTTCCCGCGCGGTCGCCGATGTAGCCGAACAGCGGTTGAATCACCGAGGTCGTCAAGGCCCAGGCGAGCGCCGCCAGACCGATCATGCCGTAGGACATATCCAGCCGCACGGCCAGGATGGGGTAGAGCATGCTGGGCCCCAGGGCGGAGAAGTCCGACGCGAAGTGACCCAGCGCGACGGTGATCACGGCCTGCCTGCCGGCAAAGATTCGCGAGGCGATTCGACCCTTGGGGCGTCGGCGCTACAGCCGGGACGGCCCCGTGACGGTGGTACATTCGCAGGCCAAGCGTACGCACCGTCGGCGCACCTCGCATGCCACCCCCTGCCGCCGTGATGTCCAAGTGGATCTATCCCTTCCGCGAGGGCGGCGAATCCATGCGCAACCTTCTCGGCGGCAAGGGCGCGGGCTCGGCCGAAATGACCAAGGCCGGCATGCCGGTGCCGCCCGGATTCACCATCACCACGGCCGCGTGCCTGGAGTACTACGCCAACGACAAGGATTTTCCGGCGGGGCTCAACGCCCAGGTGGAGATTGCGCTGGCCGAGGTCGAGTCAGCCGTCGGGCGGCGTTTCGGCGACCCCAAGAACCCACTGCTGGTGTCGGTGCGGTCCGGCGCGCGCGTGTCCATGCCGGGAATGATGGACACGGTGCTCAACCTGGGGTTGAACACGGCCACGCTCGAAGGCCTGATCGCCGCTACGGGAGACGCGCGTTTCGGCTGGGACGCCTACCGCCGCTTCATCCAAGGCTTCGGCTCGATTGTGCTGGGCGTGGAAAGCCACGCGTTCGAGGACTGCATCGACGCCCACAAGGCGCGGCTCGGCGTGGACCAGGACACCGAACTCAGCGCGACGGACTGGCAGGCGGTGGCTGACGACTTTCGCCAGATCATTCGCGACGCCACCAACGCCGAGTTCCCGGACGACCCCCGGCAGCAGCTCGATCACGCCATCCGCGCGGTGTTCGACTCCTGGTTCGGGCGGCGCGCCGTGGACTATCGCCGGGTGCACGGGCTGCCGGACGACTGGGGCACGGCGGTCAACGTCCAGACGATGGTCTTCGGCAACATGGGCGAGACCTCGGGCACCGGCGTGGCCTTCACGCGCAACCCCAACACCGGCGAGCGCGAGCTCTTCGGCGAGTACCTGCTGAACGCGCAGGGCGAGGACGTGGTGGCCGGCGTGCGAACGCCGACGCCGATCGCCACGCTCGAAACCTCGATGCCGGAAGTCTTCGGCCAGTTCGAGGACTACGCCACGCGGCTGGAGCAGCACTACCGCGAGATGCAGGACCTCGAATTCACCATCGAGGCCGGCAAGCTCTACATGCTGCAAACGCGCGCGGGCAAGCGCAGCCCGGCGGCGGCCGTGAAGATCGCCGTCGACTTGGTGCGCGAGGGCGTCATCGACAAGACCACCGCCGTGCAGCGGGTGGAGCCGGAGCAGGTGGGCGCGGTGCTGCATCCGCGCGTGGACCCGGCGCACTGGGACCATCCCATCGCCACCGGGCTCAACGCGTCGCCCGGCGCGGCGCACGGGCAAGTGGTGTTCACCGCCGACGAGGCCGCGGAGCTGGCCGATTCCAAGCACCCGGTGATCCTGGTGCGGCCCGAGACCTCGCCCGACGACTTTCACGGCATGGCCGTCTCGGCGGCCATTCTGACCGCGCGCGGCGGCGCGACCAGCCACGCGGCCATCGTGGCCCGCCAGCTCGGCATCCCGGCCGTCGTGGGCTGCGCCGACCTTGTGCTCGATCTCGAAGCCAGGCAGTTCACAGCCCATGGCGTCACGGTGAAGGCGGGCGACGTGATCACCGTCGACGGCACGGACGGCGAGGTGCTCACCGGCGCGCTGCCGCTCATCCCCGGCTCGATGACGCCCGAGCTGGAGGAGCTGCTCGGTTGGGCCGACGAGATTCGGCGGCTGAGCACCTGGGGCAACGCCGACACCCCGGAAGAGGCGGCGCTGGCCCGCGAGCACGGCGCCGAGGGCATCGGGCTCTGCCGCACCGAGCACATGTTCCGCGAGGGCGACCGGCTGCCCATCGTGCAGGAGATGATCCTGGCCGAGACCGTCGAGGAGCGGCAGACTGCCCTCGACCGCCTGCTGCCCATCCAGCGCGAGGATTTCGTCGGCATTCTGCGGGCCATGGACGGATTCCCGGTCGTGATTCGGCTGCTCGATCCGCCGCTGCACGAGTTCTTGCCGGACCACGAGCCGCTCGCCGCCGAGCTGGCTGCGCTGACCGCCGAAGACTCCGATCCACAGCGCCGGGCGCACCTCGAACGCATGCTTCGCCGCGTCGAGGAGATTCAGGAAGTCAACCCCATGCTCGGCTTGCGGGGTTGCCGTTTGGGCATCCAGCAGCCCGAGGTCTACGAAATGCAGGTGCGGGCGATCATCGAAGCGGCGCTGGAGCTGAGCGCCGCTGGCCTTCAGCCGCGGCCCAAGATCATGATTCCGCTGATCAGCCACGTGAACGAGCTGCGGAAGGTGGAGGGGCGGCTGCACGCGGTCGCGGACGAAGTCGTGCGCGACAAGGGCGCCTCGGTCTCCTACGAGTTCGGCACGATGATCGAGGTTCCGCGCGCCTGCCTGACGGCCGGGGCGCTCGCCGAGGTCGCGGACTTTTTCAGCTTCGGCACCAACGACCTCACGCAGACGACCTACGGCATCTCGCGCGACGACGCGGAGGGCAAGTTCCTCATTGATTATGTCGAGTCAGAAATTCTGCCCGCGAATCCGTTCCAGGTGATGGACCCGGACGGCGTCGGGGCGTTGCTGCGGCTGGCGGTTGAGCAGGGGCGGGCAGCCGATCCCGACATCGAGATGGGCATCTGCGGCGAGCACGGCGGCGATCCGGACTCGATCGGGATCTGCGAGCAGCTCGGCCTGGACTACGTCAGCGCCTCACCGTTCCGCATCCCCGTCTCGCGCATGGCCGCCGCCCACGCGCGGCTGGCGGATATCGAACGGGATCGCTAGGCGAATCGATCACAGGATTGGCTTCCGTTCGCCCTGAGCGAAGTCGAAGGGCCGTTCATGGTTCGACGGGCTCACCACGAACGGCTCCAATCTCAAGTTGAGTGCGACGCACGGCTGCCGGTCGTCGGCGGCCAGGGACTAGAATCTACGGCAGCCTGAGACACGCGTGAGGGGGCCGCGTGGCCTCGCCTGTTGAGGACATCAAATCCCGGCTCAATGCCGCCGAGGTGATTGGCCGCGACGTGCGGCTGCAGCGCTCGGGGCGGTACCTCAAGGGGCTGTGCCCATTCCACACCGAGAAGACGCCGTCGTTCTTCGTCTTCGGCGATCGCGGCACGTTTCGCTGTTTCGGCTGCGGCGAGGGCGGCGATCTCTTCACCTACGTCATGCGACGGGACGGCAGCAGCTTTCCCGACGCGCTGCGGCTGCTGGCCGGCGAGGCGGGGGTGGAGCTGCGCGCGCAGGACCGAGACCCCGAAGCCGACCGGCAGCGGCGGAGCACACGGGCCGCGCTGGAAGAGGCGGCCACCCTCATGCACCGGTTGCTGCGCGAGTCGCCCGAGGCCACGGGAACGCGCGCCTATTTGGAGGAGCGCGGCGTATCGGAGCAGATGCTCGCCACGTTCCGGCTGGGCTACGCGCCGGCGCGCGGCTCGCCGGTTACGAAGCACCTGAAAGAGCTGGGCACCGATGCGGAGGCGCTGAGCACCACGGGCCTGGTTCGTGACGACGACGGCCCGCCGCGCGACTACTTCTTCAACCGCTTGATCTTCCCCATCAGCGAGCGGCGCGGGGCGGTGATCGGGTTTGGCGCGCGGGCGCTGGGCGACGCGACGCCCAAGTACCTGAACTCGCGCGAGAGCGACACCTTCCGCAAGGGAAACCATCTCTACGGCTTCAACCTGGCGGCGGACGCCATCCGGCGCGAGCGTGAGGCGGTGCTGGTGGAGGGCTACATGGACGCCATCGCGGCGCACCAGTTCGGCTTCGCCAACACCGTGGCGTCCATGGGAACGGCGCTGACACACGAGCAGGGCCGACTGCTCGCCGGATCGGGCGCGCAACGCATCGTCCTGGCGCTGGACGCGGACACTGCTGGGGCCGCCGCGACGCGCCGCGGCGTGGACGTGCTGCGCGACGCCGGCCGCGACGCAGCGGACGCCGAGGTGGACTTCCGCGGATTGATTCGACACGAGGCGCGGCTTTCGATCGACGTCGCCGTGGTCGAGCTGCCGTCGGGCGAGGACCCGGACTCGGTGATTCGCGCCGACACGACGCGCTGGCGCGCATTGCTCGAAGCCGCGGTGCCCCTGGCCGACTACTACTTCCGCTGGGCGCTCGAGGAGCATGACGTCTCGTCGATCGTCGGGCGGCGCCGGGCGGTGGCGGACCTGACGCCGGTAATTACGGAGATCAACGAGCCAGCGGTGCGCGCGCACTACTACGAGCGCCTCTCGCACGTATCCGGCGTACCGGTCGAGGAGCTGCGCCGCGCAGCCCCGCGGCGTCAGCGCCGCATGGGCGCGGCGCCCGCAGCCGCCAGCCAGCCGGTCGACCGGGTCGAGGAAGGGCTGCTGGAACTGGTGCTCCAGGCGCCGCCCGAGGCAGCGGGCGCGGTCGCGGGACTGAACGCGTCGAACGTATCGGATCCGTCGCTGCGCTACGTGATCGAGGCCCTGGCGAGAAACGCCGGAGAGCCCTCGAGCGGCTCCTGGGAATCGGTTCTCGAAGGGCTGGATGATCAGTCGCGGGAGCAGGTGGAGGCCGTGCACGCCCGAGTGGCCGGTCTGCCGGCGCTCGAGGGGGACGCCTTCGATAGCGCGCTGCAAGTCACGATGCTGCGGCTGCGCGAGCGGCGCATCCTCGAAGAGTTGCGCGAGGTCGGCGCAATGGACGACGGGGCCGCCGCGGCTGCGCGCTCGCGCGAGCTTGGTGCACAGAAGCGCAGCGTCGAGATGGCGATGCGCGAGCTGTCCGTGCTCACCCACGGACCGACGGCCTAACGCCGTCGACGCGGGGCGCGGGCGCTAGGCGGCGAGCGCCTGATCGATCTGGCTCTTGATGTCCGCCTTGGGGCGGAAGCCGACGATGCGGCCCACCTCCGCGCCGCCGTTGAAGATGATCAGCGTGGGAATGCCGCGGATGCCCAGCTGCATGGGCGTGTCCGGATTCTCGTCCACGTCCATCTTGGCGAACGCCACCTGGCCGTCGTAGTCCTGCGCCAGCTCCTCGACCACCGGCGCCACCATCTTGCAAGGCCCGCACCACTCCGCCCAGAAGTCCACCAGCACGGGCGTCTCGGCGTCGAGCACCGTCGATTGAAATTCAGCGTCCGTCACCGCCACGGGAGCCGCCATGTGATCCTGTCACCCTTCGGGTGCGCCACGATATAGCGCGCCCGAGACTAGAAACGGCACGGTCGTCATGTCAACGGTAGATGGCCCGTCCGGGGGCGAGGCGGCGTCCGCCGTGGTCCTCGCCGGCGGCGCCAGCCGCCGCATGGGTCGGGACAAGCGGCTGTTGCCTTGGGGAACAGGCGCCGACGGACGGCCCCGCACGCTCTTGCAGCAGGTCATCGACACGCTGGCGGCCGTTGCCGATGACGTGATTGTGGTGGCGAACGATCGACCCGACGTCCGGGGCGCGCGTGTGGTGCCGGACGCGATCCCTGGATCAGGCAGCCTGGGCGGCATCCTGTCCGGCATCGAAGCGGCGCGGCGCGACCGGGTGTTCGTGGCGGCGGCCGACATGCCGTTTCTGAGCACGACGCTCGTGCGCGACCTGCTGGACCGCCTCGAAGGCCATGACGCGGTGGTGCCGATCGTCGACGGCAGGCCCGAGCCGCTGCACGCCGTCTACGGCCCCGCCGTCGGGGCGGCGGCCCGTCGGCAGATTGCGCGCGGGCAGCTCAAGATTGCGCTGGCCTTTGAAGGACTCGACATCGTGCGGGTGCCTGAGGCGGAGCTGCGGGAGTTTGATCCCGGCCTGCGCTCGTTCCGCAACGTCAACACGCCGGACGACTATGCGGGGGCGCGAAGGGATGCGGGGGCTTAGGAGGCACCCGGACAACCGCGGGCCTGTGGGGTTCATGGCTGGGGACTGGACCGAAATCCTAGGCTTCACGCAGCCTGGGGCACCAGGCTGTTCCTTCACTCTTCGATATCATAATGTGATACCATCCGAGCATGCGACGACGGCATCGCAGAACCCTTGCCGCAATCTTCAAGCGACCAACCCAGGCGGGAATCCGCTGGGCCGACATTGAATCGCTGCTGCAAGCCTGCGGCGCCGACATCGAGGAGCGGGCCGGTTCGCGCGTAGCGGTTGAGCTCAACGACGTAGTCGCCATCTTCCACCGCCCGCATCCGCGGCCACAGACCGACAAAGGAGCGGTGGCGTCGGTGCGGCGGTTTCTGGTCGCTGCCGGAATCGACAAGGAGGCAGACGAAGCATGATGGATTACGAGGGCTACCGAGCTGTGGTGACGTACGACGACGAGGTTGGTGTATTCCACGGTGAGGTCGTCGACACGCACGACGTGATTACGTTTCAAGGCACCTCGGTCGGGGAGTTGCGACAGGCGTTCCGTGATTCGGTGGACGAGTACCTGAAAGTGTGCGCGGAGCGAGGCCGGACTCCGGACAAGCCGTTCTCAGGGAACGTCGCGCTTCGACTTCCGCCGTCGGTTCACCGAGACGCGACGGCCGCCGCTCGGTCTGCAGACCAGAGCTTGAACGCCTGGCTGACGGAGACGATTACCCGTGCCGCGCGGACCTCGTGACCTGCGGTGGACTTGGCCGGCGGCAGCGCTCGCGGTTCTCCGCGGCACTCGTGATGTGGGACTTGAAGGAGCCCCAGGCGTTCGCGGTGAAGCGAATTCCCAGACTGCGCGCAGCCTGGGCCACCGGGCCAGGAAAGATGGCCTAGTGCGCGATCCCTAGCTGGTGCATGCGGCGGTGGATGGCGTCGCGGGCGGCCTGCAACGGGCGCTCCAGGTAGGCGGTGTGGTCGGGCTCGCCGTGGTGGTGGGTGACCGAGCCGTCGGTTGGCTCGCTGCCCGCGCGGCGGCGCACGTAGCTGAGGTTTCCTTCGATCATGGTGAGCATGTACTCGGCGGTGGCGTCGTTCCACATGCGCCAGTCACCACCGGTCGACACGTAGACCGGCGACGTGTGGGCGAAGCGCTGCCGCTTCCAGCCGTCGAGGTAGTAGGGCGCGTCGTAGTAGTCCGCCCCGCCGGTACGGGCCGCGAACCAGGTGTGGCCGTCCGCGCGTAGCCGTTCGCTCAGCTCCAGCCGCCGGGCGCCGTCGGACGCCACGGTTTCGGCCACGACCCGGCCTTCCTGCACGATCTGCAGGTTGTAGATCGGCAAGCTCCCCTCCGCCCACGCCTCGATGTGCACCGTGCCGCCGTTGCTGGGCAGATGCATCGTGTCGCCGATGGCGTGGCCCTCGACGCTGAGCCCGATGAGCGGGCCGCTCGACATGAAGGTGCGTCCGGCGCTCATCTGCGCGCGCCAGGCGTCGTAGGTGAATGGCGTGTCCTCGGCAAGGTGGACATAGGTGCGGTAGATGCCCACCGGCGTATCGGTGGCCATCTTGTCGGTGCCGCCCACCAGCGGCAGGCGGTATCCGGCGTTGAGATAGCGGTAGTACTCGTCGTGGTCGAACGGCACTTGCCGGCACATTTCCACAGCGTCGGCCAGGCCCAGCGCGATCAGGGCCACTGGGTCGCCATTGGGCCAGGGAAAGTGCGGCAGCACCACGGTGCCGCCCTGATCGCGGCAGGCCTCGGCCCAGTGGGACATGGTGGTTTGCAGCGGTCCGCCCAGCTCGCCCTCTCCGGGACCGTCGGTGCACCAGGGCATGATCGGCTCGGTGTGGCCGAGCAGCGTGAGATGCCCGAGAAAGTGCTGCCGGTTCTCCTGGCCGAACGACACGATGGTCTTGCCGTCGTCCGACACCTGGGGCCGGCCGGTGAAGTCGTCGGTGTTGCTGAAGAAGTGGCCCCACTGCGACTGCAGCACGTTGGCGACGTTCAGGTCCTCGCCCGCCGACTCGAGCACCGCGCCGTTGCCCGCGAGAAAGTGCACGTGCGTGTCGCCGCTGTACCAGCCCTGGGCATTCATGTCGGTCCAGCGGCCAATGCGCAACTCCAACTCGCGCTGTCCCGGCTTGATCTCGACTTCCGTCCGCAACGGCTCGTATTCGAACCCCCGCGCGACGTCCACGATCACCCGTCCGCGCGGCAACCAGCCCTGGCAGGCGCCGTCGACGTAGGCATAAGTGACCTGGTCCATGCGCACGTCGCCGAAAGCGTCGCGGCCCCAGGTCGAGAAGCCGGAAAACAGGTGCGGGTGGTGGCCATAGGGCTGGTAGGGCACGCCTTCTGGTGAGCGGAAATGGATGCGGCATGGCACGGGCCGACCGGTGTCGGCATCGAGCACGCGCGTGTGCACCCAGTTGCGGCCAGTTTCGGGCAGGCTGAGTCGGAGCCGCGGCGAGGCTTGCACCGTGCCCTGGGCCTGCAGATCGCCAAAGCGCGCCGTGCCGAGCACCTCGTCGCCCTGCGTCACGCTGACATCGGCTGAGGGCGCGGCGCTGATCTCCGTATATGCCGGACTCGACGTGAGGTTGTCCGGCTCGCCCCAGCCCTTGTCCACGGCGTCCACGAACGCTTCGGGGTCCCGCGGCAGCGGCTGGGCATAAGTCGCCGAGCCGCGCTTGACTTGCACGTCGAGATCGAACGGCTGCTCGGCGTCCTCGGGGCGCGTCAGCTCAATCTGCACGGGACGGCGCGGCGCGCGCTCCAGCGGGTCTTCGTCGACGAACCCGGCCGAAATGCCGCCCAGCACCCACGGCAGCGGACCGCCGCTGATCTCCACGCTCGCGATCGCGTTCTCGGGATGCGGGTTGCGCCACGTCCAGAGGAAGAAGGACCGCACCCGTCCCGCGGCCACCTCGGTTATTCGCCGCTGCTGCTCGTCGTACGGCCCCTCATAGCGCGGCTGCATGCCGTCCTCGCCGTTGGGCGTGGCCAGATACGGCTGGCCGGGCCGCAAGAGGTAACGACGCGAAATCCAGCCGATCTCGAACCGGTCGCGCAGCGGAGCGTCGATTCGAGTTCCGTCTTCGTATTCGAACGTGTAGCGCCCCACCTCGCCGCCGGGCGCTCCGCCGTGGGCGATGGCCGTGTCCAGCAGCGCGTGCGCAAACGTGAGGGTGTGTACGGCACGCCCCACCGGCAGCGTCTGTGGTTCCGGGTGTCCGCCGGGACCGAACTGCGCAATAGTCCCGCGCGCCGGGTCGCCGACGTCGAATGCCAGCCCGCGAAAGTCTTGCGCACCGAGCAGATCGGGCGTTTCGGGTCCGGCCACATCGGCAGGAGCGTTGCAAAGGTCAGCGATGGAAATGGGTTCGTAAGGATTCACGCGGCGTACCCCGGCGCACCGGCCGTTCGCATAGTGGCGGTCTGCCGCAGCGCCAGCAACCCGCGGCGCGGTGGATACACTGCCCGCGCTGACAGTCCGTCAGTCGCCGCCCCCCGAACGGGCGGCGCGCGGCATCCCACGAGGGTCGTCCATGCACCCCACGTTCGGCGTTCGCTACGCGCTGGATACCAAGATGCCGATGCGCGACGGCGTGCAGCTTTCGGGCGACATCTACCTGCCCGAAGCTCCCGGACCCTTCCCGACCGTGCTCATCCGCACGCCCTACGACAACAACACGCCGGAGACGATCGCCTCGGCCCGCGCCTTCGCCCAGGACGGCTATGCCTGCGTGGTGCAGGACGTGCGCGGGCGCTGGGACTCCGACGGCGTCTACTACCCCTTCCACAACGAGGCGGCCGACGGCTTCGACACGCATGAGTGGATTGGCCGACAACCGTGGAGCAACGGACGCATCGGCATGAGCGGTCCGTCGTACCTGGCGCTGGTGCAGTGGCTCAGCGCGCCGCTGGGCAGCGAATTCCTCACGTGCCTCGCGCCGCGGGTGGTGTGCCCGGAGTTCCTCGGCGGACTGGTGCGGCCGGGCGGAGCGTTGCAGCTCACCACGGCCCTCACCTGGGGTATGCGCACCAATTCCCGCACGGCGCAGAGCATCGCCTTCCACAACTGGACCGAGGCGTTTCACACGCTGCCCATCGCGGACCTGGACCTGCGCGCCGGCCGACGGCTGGACTTCTGGCGCGACTGGCTGGAGCACGACCGCTACGACGACTACTGGGAGGAGGTCAGCGTCTCCCACCGCTGGCACGAGATCCGAGTGCCGGCGCTCACCATGGGCGGCTGGTACGACCTCTACGCCGCCGACACGTTGGAGAACGTCACCAACCTGCGGCGCTTCGGGGCCACTCCGCAGGCGCGCCAGAGCCGCGCCATCGTCGGTCCCTGGCCACACCGCCTGGCCGAGTCCACGCGGCTCGGCGACGTCGACTTTGGCGTCGATTCGATAGTGAGCCTCACGCAGCTGGAGCGGCGCTGGTTCAACCTCTGGCTCAAGGGCGAGGACGACGGCTTGAGCGAAGAGCCGCCGCTGCGCCTGTTCACCATGGGCGTCAACGAGTGGCGCGACGAGCACGAGTGGCCGCTGTCGCGCACCGACTGGCAGACGTGGTACCTGCACTCGGACGGCAACGCCAACACCGCGCGCGGCGACGGCACACTGACGCCCACCGCTCCGGCCGAGGAGCCGCCCGACCGCTACGTCTACGATCCTCGGTTCCCCGTGCAATCGCTGGGCGGCACCACCTGCTGCACCCCGGAGATCGTCGCCTGGGGACCGTACGACCAGCGGCCCGTCGAGGCCCGGTCGGACGTGCTCTGCTACACCTCGGAGCCGCTACAGACCGATCTGGACGTCACCGGACCGATCACGTTTGTGCTGTTCGCCGCCACCGACGGTCGCGATACCGACTGGACCGCCAAGCTGGTGGACGTGTCGCCCAGCGGCTACGCCATGAACCTCTGCGACGGCATCGTGCGCGCCCGCTATCGCGAGGGAATGGTCGAGCCGGCGCTGCTGGAGCCGGGCAAGGTCTACCGCTACGAGATCGACGTGGGCGTGACCAGCAACGTCTTCCGCGCCGGGCATCGCATCCGGCTGGAGATCTCGTCATCGAACTTCCCCTGCTACGACCGCAACCTGAACACTGGCAACGACCTCGCGAGCGACACGGAAGTGCGCGCCGCCTCGCAGACCGTACTGCACGCGCACCTGCATCCGTCGCACCTGCGGCTGCCGGTGATTCCCAAGTAGCGCCGCGGGCGGCCACGAGGGCCGCCCTTACACCGGATCGACTGGCTCGAAGATTGGGCCGCGCTCGCGGTCGACGCGGCGCAATCGAACGTGGGCGCCCAGCTCGAGTCCGGCGTTGCCAATCAGGCGCCCCATGGTGCGCAAGCCGCAATCGAGCTCGACGATCACCACCGTGTAGGGGGCTTCGCCGGCATAGCGCGTGGGGGGAATGTAAATCGTCGTCCAGACGACGATCCGTCCGTCACCGGGGATCTCGTGTGGCTCGAGGTCGGGGCGCCCGCACGTGGGGCAGGCATCGCCGCGCGCCATGACCAGGTGGCCGTCGTCGGGACAGCGATAGACCGTGAGCCGCGGCGGACTAGTCACGGGCCAGGATGTGAACCGTGGCCGCCGCGCCGCAGCCGCCCATGCTGTGCGCGAGGCCGATCCGAGCCCCGGCGACCTGATTGGCGGCCTCACCGCGCAGCTGCAGCGCGAGATCGTAGACCTGTCCGACGCCGCTGGCGCCCACCGGATGGCCCTTGGCGATGAGCCCGCCGCTGGGATTGACCGGCAAGCGGCCGCCTAGTGCTGTTTCGCCAGCCTCAACCGCGCGTCCGCTGTCGCCGCGCGCAACCAGACCCAGGTCCTCGGTCGCCACCAGCTCCGCGATCGTGAAGCAGTCGTGCACCTCGGCCACGTCCACCGCGCCGGGGCCGAGTCCCGCCTGCCCGAACGCCTCGGACGCCGCGCGCACCGTGGCCGGAAAGCTCGTCAGATCGTCCATGCCGCTCAGTGCCACCGGTCCGGAACCGTGGCCCGATGCGAGGATGCGCACGCTTCGCGTGGTGTGCTGCCGGGCGATGGCTGCCGTGCAGACCACCGCCGCCGCCGCGCCGTCGCTGATGGGCGGACAGTCGAACAGCCGCAGCGGCTCGGCCACGAACCGCGAGTTCACGACCTCCTCGACCGTTGTCGGCTTGCGGAATTGGGCCTTTGGATTGGCCGCGCCGTTGTCGTGGTTCTTGACCGAGACGGCGGCAATCTGGTCCCGCGACGTGCCAAATCGCGCCATATGCGCCTGCATGACCATGGCAAAGGCGCCTGGAAAGGTGAGCCCGGTGCGCATCTCCAGGCCCTCGTCACCGGCGGTGGCGAGAGCGGCGGTGACGTCGCCGGTGGGGATGTTCGACATCTTCTCGACCCCGGCCACGAGCACGACATCGTGGATGCCCGCGGTGACGGTGAGGTAGCCGTGGCGCAGGGCGATACCCCCGGACGCGCAGGCGGCCTCGACCTTGGTCGCCGGTATCCCGTCGAGACCCAGTCGACGCGCCACGATGGGCGCCAGCGCTCCTTGATCGGCCAAACGTTCGCCGATGAAATTGCCGAGGTACAGCGCCTGCACCCGCTCGCGCGGAATCCCGCTGTCCGCCAGCGCGTCCCGACACGCATCGGTAGCCAGCTCGACGATCCCGCCGTCCGGCAGCTTGCCGAACGACGTCGAGCCGACGCCGGCGATGCTTACGTCGCGCAATCTGGTCTCACCGCTGCAACCCACCCGATTACGGTCCCTATCATGCGACCATACGCCTCCGAGATGGGAGTGACCACCGCCACGGCCGTGCACCTATGAGTCAGCGTTCGCCGGAAGTCCCATTCGACGTCTTGGTGATCGGGTGCGGCCCCGCCGGCACCCAGGCCGCCGTGAGCGCCGCACACCAGATGCGGCACGTGGCGCTGATCGACGGCGGGGCCGTGAGCCTGCGACGCGGCCGGCACTTCTGGTCGAAATCGGTCGAGTTCGTGGACGCGCCGGTGTTCCCGGGCATCACCGGACCGGCGTTCAACCGCGCGCTCAAGGAGTGGACCGAGGCGCAGCCGGAACAAGAGGTCACCATCGACGGCGAGGCGCGGCACATCGGCATTCGCCGCATCCCCGGCTACGTCACGGATGTCGAAAGGGCCCCGGACGGCACGCTGGCGGTGACCATGTCGACGGCGATGCTGCCGCGCAACGGCGGGACCCCACCCACGGAGACGGTCCGGGCGCGCACGGTGGTGGTGGCCTCGGGGTTCGAGGACGCCTGGCCCGACATCGAGATCGAATCCTCGGCGGAGCGCGCCTACGCGCGCTATGGCGTCGTGTTTCGCTTTGCCGGCAACCATCGCGGCTGGCACGTCTGCGTTCGCTGCGACGGGCACCTGCACACCGACCAAGAGCTCGCCATCGTCGGTGTGGGGGACTATATCTTCGACGTCGTGCACGGCGCCCAGGACTTCACCCACCGCATGACCGTGCTGACCAACGGGCGACCCCACGGCATGTCGGAGGCGGTGTTGGCGGAAATGGAGCGCCGGGGCGTGCGGCTCGAAACCGAGCGGATCGAAGCCCACATCGGCAGCGGACGCGACCTGCTGGGGCTACGCCTGGCCGACGGCCGCGAGCTTTTCTTCGACGGATTCTTCGTCGACGAGGGACTCGTGCCCAACGACGAGTTCCTGGCCGGCTTCTCGCCGCAGCACGACGATGAGGGGTTCCTGGTGTGCGACGAGGACCACCGGGTGTTGGATATTTACGGCAATCCGATCCCCGGCATCTGGGCCTGCGGTGACATCGTGGCCGGCGAGCGCAATCTCATCGCGTCCGCCTTTGCCAGCGGGCAGGACGCGGGTCTGGAAGCCAGCGACAGTCTGCGCCGGTGGGCGCCGGTCAAGTGAGCGAGGAATTGGACACGGACATGGAGCACTTCTCGGTCACGACGGAGCAAATCGACCTGCCCAGCACGGCCACGCCGCAGGCGCGCCGCGTAGCTGTTGCCTGGCGCGGACGGCCCATCTGCGCCTTCACGCAAGGCCTGCACCGGTGCTATCTGTACCCGCTGTATTCGCCCGCCGGCGTGCCGCTGACCGCCGAAAGTCCCGTCGATCATCCGCACCACGACTCGGTCACGGTCGGCGCGGACATGGTCATAGCCAAGTTTCCACCGCTGACGCCAGCAATATCGCCGCTGACGGAGTCCGGCACCTACAACCTCTATGCCAACAACGTGTTTCAAGGCCGCTCGCCGGGCCGCACCTGGTCCGTGGACGTCAATGCCACCGAGCTCGCCCCCGATCACCTGCGCGTCGTGCAGACAGTCGAATGGCAGGGACCGGAGGAGTGGGGAGCAGCGGACGGCCGGCGCGTTCTCGCCGTGGAGACCAGGATCACGGACATCCGCCCTGGCGATGTCGTCAACACGGTCGACATCCGGTCGCAGCTGCGGCCCACCGAGTGGGACCTGACCCTCGGGCCGACCCGCCACGCCTACTTCACCGTGCGGCTGGCCTATGGCCTGCGCGTGGTCGACGGCGGCACCCTCATCGACGCCGAAGGTCGCCGCGGCGGGGCGGCGATTACCAATCAGGCGTCCGCCTGGGTGGATGCGTCGGGTGCGGCGCCGCACGGCTCCAGGGCGGGCCTGACTGTCCTGGGTCACGCCTCCACGGCGCACGTGCCTTGGGTGGCGTACGACTGGGGCACCGTAAACGTGAACCCGTTTGCCCGCGAGGCCGCCACCGTGCAGCGAGGCGACATGCTAGACCTTGGCATTCGGCTGCTCGCGCACGAAGGCGACGCCGGTGAGGTGGACATTGCGGCCCACGCCGCCGAGCTCGCGGTCGAAACCGCCGCCGGTGCTAGCATTTCGCGAGCGGCCAGCCGCCCCTAGGACGCCCCATGCTTGAAACGACGACGCGCGACGCGCTGGTGTCGGCGGATATTGAGCACCTGATCCATCAACTCACGCGCGCCGGTCACCACGCGCGCACGGGTCCGGTCATCGTCGAGTCCGCCAGCGGCGCCACGCTGCGGCTGGCCGACGGGCGGGAGGTTCTGGACGGCACCTCGGGCCTGTGGTGCGTCAACTTGGGCCATGGCCGCGCCGAGCTGGCCGATGCGGCGGCGGATCAGATGCGCCGCTTGGCCTTTGCCCACACGTCAAGCGGGTTTTCCCACCTGCCGGCCATCGAGCTGGCCGCGCGACTGGCCCGGCTGACTCCCGGCGATCTCACCGCGGCCTACTTCACCTCCGGCGGCGCCGAGGCAAACGAGACCGCTTTCAAGTTCGCACGCTACTACTGGCGCTTGCGGGGACAGCCGGACAAGGCGCTGGTGCTATCGCACGCACGCGGGTATCACGGCCTCACCCACGGGGCGGCATCAGCCACCGGGCTCACCGAATACCACGGAGTCTTCGGCGAGCTGGCGGAAGGCTTTGACAAGGTGCCGCCGCCATATCCCTATCGCTGGGACGAGTACGGCCCGGCCGACATCGACGTTGACGAGATCGCCAGTGCCGATGCCGTGGCGCGGCGGATCGAGGAGGTCGGGCCGGAGCGCGTGGCCGCCGTGATTATGGAGCCCGTGCTCGGCACCGGCGGCGTGATCGTGCCGCCGGACGGCTACTTGCGCGCGGTGCGCGAGATCTGCGATCGGTACGACGTGCTCATGATCGCGGACGAGGTGATCACGGGCTTTGGTCGCACGGGCGCCTGGTTCGGCTCGCAGCACGAGGACGTGGTCCCCGACATGATGACGTTTGCCAAGGGCGTCACCAGCGGCTACCTGCCCCTGGGCGGCGTGATGCTGCGACAGCATCTGCGCGACGCGATGCGCGAGGCGCCGGGCGACCCGCCCCTCATGCACGTCTTCACCTATTCGGGACACCCCGTGCCGTGCGCCGTGGCGCTGGCGAACCTCGAGATTCTCGAAAACGAGGGCATCGTCGACGGCGTGGCGGCCAAGGGTCGCCGCTTGCGCCAACGCCTAGACGAGCTGCACGACCTGCCCGAGGTTGGCGACATCCGGTCGGCGGGCCTCATGTCCGGGGTGGAGCTGGTGCGCGACCAGGACACCCGGGAGCCCTACCACGTCGGCGACCGGCCGACCGCCGTGGCCGCGGCGGCGCTGGAACGCGGGCTCGCCACGCGCGCCTTGCTGGGCGGAACCATGCAGCTTGCGCCGCCCCTGATCATCAGCGACGAGCAGATCGACCGCGCGGTGGAAATCCTGGCGGAGTCCATCATCGCCACGCGCTGACCAAGCGCGGGCTCTATGATTCAAGCCATGGACCCGAGCTGCCTGGCGCATGTGCTGACGGACGACGAACGGGCCTCCTTCGACGCCGAGGGCTACCTGGTGGTCGAAGGCGCGCTGAGCGACGCGGAGGTTGCGGCGCTCAACGCGGTGCTCGATCGGCTGCGCGACGCCAACCGGCTGGCATCGCCCGAACGCTACGCCGGCATCGACCAACGCGTGCTGCACCTCGGCTTCATCACGCTCGATCCGGCATTCATGGACCTGATCGACCATCCCCGGCTGTTCCCCAAAGTCTGGGGAATCCTTGGGCCGAACATCTATCTCTACAGCACCCACCTCATCATCACGCCGCCGCAGGCCGACGAGTTCGATCCCGCGCGGGACACCCTCAACTGGCACCAGGATTCGAGCTGGATGGGCCGGGACATGCCGGAAATCTCCGTGCCGGCGCGGCTGTCGGTGAAGGTCGCGTATCTCCTCACCGATCACTCCCAGCCTGGCAGCGCCAACCTGTGGGTGCTGCCGGGCGCTCACACGCAGTCCTCCATCGGAGTGCCGCCGGACGGCCAGGGCCAGCCCGCCGGCGCGATCCCAGTCTGCGCGCCTGCCGGCAGCGCGGTCATCTTTGACCGGCGGCTATGGCACGACGGTAGCCCCAACGCCGCGCCGTGGTCGCGCCGAGCGCTGTTCTACGGCTATGGCTATCGCTGGATTCGGCGGCGCGACAAGGATGCAATGCCAGTTCCGCCAGATTTGCTGGCGGACACCGGTCCGATCCGTCGGCAACTGCTGGACTACCCGAGCGAGGGCCACGAGCCCCTCCAATACATCGGCGGCGAGTCGCCGCTGCGAGACTGGTTGCAGCAGCACGGTCAGCTTGCCTAGGGTTGATACGAGCCCAATTGGGCGCTCGGCCGTCTGCGCAGAGTCTGCACATGGCCTGCATGGTCGGCGCACGCGCCCGGCTTACGCTGACATGCCAGGAAGCGCGGTCGAGCGGCCCGACACGATCGGGCCGATAGGAGAGTGGTGATGCGCGGAGGACTCGTGCGGTGGCTGGTCGTCGCCGCCCTGCTTGGCGTGGTCGTCGCCGGCGTGGCCTACCTGCTGGTCTTCATCACCGGCGGCGCCGGCGAGGCGAGCGAGCCCATCAGCGCTCCACAGCTGTCGTTGCCCGCAGCGACCGCGACCCCCGAGCCGCCTGCCCCAACAGCAACCGCCGCCCCAACGCCAGCCGCGACGGAAGACCCGACGCCGGTGGCGATGTCGGACCCCGAGCCGACGGCAACGGCCGCCCCCGAGCCAACCGCGACCCCGGCGCCGACGCCTGCCGCGACGGCAGCCCCGACGCCGACTGCGGCCCCCGCGGCCACCGCAACCGCCGCCGCTACTGAAGCGCCCGCCGATGACGTCCCGACGGGGGCCGTGCTCTATCGCATCGTGCCGGAGGAATCGGAGGTCCGGTTCGAGATCGACGAGATCCTGCGCGGTGCGCCCACGCTGGTCGTTGGTACCACCAATCAGGTAGCCGGCGATTTCATCATCGACTTCGCCGATCTCGCGGCCTCGCAGCTCGGCCCGGTGCGCATCAACGTGCGCACCCTGCGCACGGATGAGGAGCGGCGCGACCGCGCCATTCGCTCGCGGATTCTGGAATCGGCCAGCGATCAGTACGAGTTCACCACGTTTGAGCCCGTGAGGCTGGAGGGGCTTCCTGGGTCGCTTGAGCTGGGACAGACCGTGCCGTTCCAAATCGTCGGGAATCTGGCCATTCGCGACATCACGCGCGAGGTTGTCTTCGACGCCGAGCTGACCGTGGTGTCGCCGGACCGGGTCGAGGGCATAGCGGTGACGACCATCCTGCGTGGGGACTACAGCCTGACCATTCCCAACGTGCCCTTCGTCGCCTCCGTCGACGAGGACGTGCTTTTGGGTATCAGCTTCGTGGCGGTGGCGGTCAGCGAGTAACCCTCAGGCCGCGCCGAGCAGTACCTCTGGCCCCGATCGTGGGGAGCCTGTCGAATCATGACGGCGTCCTTCGACGTTTCTCGGGACGAACGGGCGCATCCTTTCCGCCCCGAGGTTCAATGATGGGTGGATTCCCGCCGTCGCGGGAATGACGAAGGGTTAGGCAACGGTCTCCATGCGCGTGAATTGAATTCCGCAGCTGGTGGCAAGACTGAACGGATCTTCTCCTGGCCGACGAGAGGCTGCCTCCCCCGACGCCGCACAAGTAGAATCCGGGCATGCTTGCCAAGGTCCATAGCTGCGCGCTGGTGGGCCTTGACGGCGTGCTCGTGGATGTCGAGGTCGACGTAGCCCAGGGACTGCCCGCCTACACCATCGTCGGTCTGCCCGACGCCGCAGTGCAGGAGGCGCGGGAGCGCACGCGCGCGGCGATTCGCAACAGCGGCGCCGTATTTCCGAACCGCCGCCTCACCGTCAACCTGGCGCCGGCGGACGTGCGCAAGGTCGGACCGGTGCACGACCTGTCCATCGCGTCCGCCATCCTGGCCGCCACCGGACAGCTGGGCGACATCACGGAGAACCGCGCGGTGTTCCTGGGCGAGCTGTCGCTGGACGGCGCGCTGCGCCACACGGACGGCATTCTGCCGATGGTGGCCGAGGCGCGGGCGGCGGGCATGGAGCGCGCGTTCGTCCCCGCCATGAACGGGGCCGAGGCGGCGGTGGTCAGCGGCATCGAGGTGCTGCCGGTGAGCTCGCTGCAGCAACTCATCGCGCACTTCATCGGACTGATCCAGATCGAACCGCTGCCGGCCACCCAGACAACCGTCGATCGCTCCAGCTACCCGGTCGATCTCGCCGACGTGCGCGGACAGGCCCACGTGAAGCGGGCGCTGGAGATCGCGGCCGCCGGCGCGCACAACGTGCTGATGATCGGTCCGCCCGGGGCCGGCAAGACGCTGCTGGCCCGCTGCGTGCCGTCGATCCTGCCGCCGCTGGGATTGGAAGAGGCCATCGAGGTAACCAAGATCTACAGCGTCGCCGGCCTGATCCCCCAGCGGACGTCACTGATCGCCGAACGACCCTTTCGCGCGCCGCATCACACGGTGTCCCACGTGGGCCTGGTCGGTGGCGGCGTGACGCCGCAGCCGGGGGAAATCAGCCTGGCGCACCGGGGCGTGCTGTTCCTGGATGAGTTTCCGGAGTTCAGCCGGCAGTCGCTCGAAGCGCTGCGTCAGCCGCTGGAGGACGGCACCGTCAGCGTGGTGCGCGCCAACTACTCGGTCACTCTGCCCGCTCGCCTCATGCTGGTGGCGGCCATGAACCCTTCGCCCGGCGGCTACGCCGAAGGCGGGGACGGCGACTCGACCATGGCCGACGCCGCGCGGCGCTATCGACGCCGCATCTCCGGTCCGCTGCTGGACCGCATCGACGTGTATGTCGAAGTGCCCCAGATTCCCTATGAGGACATGGCGGGCGGCGACCGCGGCGAGTCGTCGGAGGTGGTGCGGCAGCGCGTGGAAGCCTGCCGGGATGTCCAGGCGAGACGCCTCAACCCGCACGATCTGCGGGTAAATGCCGAGATCACGGCGCGCCTCGTGCCGGAGCTCTGCGTGATCGACAAGCGCGCCGAGTCCCTGCTGCGCGGCGCGCACGACCGGATGGGCCTGAGCGGGCGCGGGCATCACCGCACGCTCAAGCTGGCCCGCACCATCGCCGACCTGGACGGCGCGGAAGTGATCGGCGCGGCCCACGTGGCCGAGGCGCTGCAATACCGCGCCCGCCTCGACGACGGCTAGCGGCCCGCCACCTCGCGCAGCACGTCCTTCCGCAGCTTGCAGATCATGGTGTAGGCGGGGTCGAACATGTTGCCCAGGTCGTATTCGACCATGCGGCCGAGCAGCAGATGGGCCTCGCGCGTCGTCAGGCCGTAGTCGACTTCGAGCCAGCGCACCATTTCGGACGTGGCGTGCTGCACGGCCTGGTCGAGCGGGCGCAGGTTGCCGGCCGTCATGAGGTGGGTGTCGCTCTCGAAGCGCGGCCACTCGATGGTCTTGCCCTTGATAAGGTCCAGCGTGAAGGTCACGTCCAGGGGCACCTCCACGCCCGTGCCGTCCATCTCGCCGTCGCCCTGCAAAGCGTGGCCGTCGCCCGTGTGGAAGAGTCCGCCGGGCGCAAACACCGGAAAGTAGAGCCGCAGCCCTTCGACCACGCCGTTGTAGTCCATGTTGCCGCCGAAGGGCCCGGAGGTGGCGGTCGATATGTGCTGCCGACCGGGCGGCGCCACCGCCACGCAGCCGATCATGGTTTGCAGCGGCAGCGCCACGTCGTGGATCCGGTTCCGCGCCGGCGTGGGCTCTCCGGCCGGCACGCGCTCGGGCGCCTGGAGCCTGACGGTGCCGACCTCCTGGTCGATGTCCCAGAAGGATCGGTCGGCCTCGTCGCTGAAATCGGGCACGTCATCGAACTCGAGCACGTTGGCCGCAAGCGCCGACGAGCTGAAGCCCCAGGACCGCGTGATACGCACCTTGTCGAGTGTGACCACCAGCGTGTCTCCCGGCTCCGCGCCGGCGACCGCAAACGGCCCAGACTGTGGGTTTCCGCGATTGGCGACGGTGTTCCCATGCCGGTCCCCGCCCCGGGCGTCGACGGTGCTGGTGCGCACGCTGTCGCCAGGCTGGACCGTCAGCGGCGGCGCATGCCAGCCAAAGGTGTTGTGATAGGTCGTGGGCTCGAACTCGTGATGCGCCATGTCGTGATCTCCCGTTCGAGGGCAGGGCGAGGGCGGCGGCTCGTGGTCAGTTTCTCACTCGCGCGCCGAAGCGCCGCATGGCACTGTCCAGCTCGAGGACGCGCCTTGCAGCCAGCGCGGCGTCACAGGCGAAGAGTCGCCGCGACCGCTAGCCGCCGTCGGCAGTTGCCGGGATGCACCGACGGCTTCAGAATTAGTCTCAGACATTTGTGCAGAGTCCGTCGTCCGCCGGGAGGAGCAGCATGCGCCGACTCTTGCGGGCGCTCGCCGGCGCGGTCCTGGTTGGGACTGTCACGGCGGGGGTGGTGGTCGCCCTCAACTACGACGGTGAGGACTATTGCCAGGACTATCCGGCGTGGCCCAACGGGACCTATTTGGGTCAAATGCATCCCTTCCACTCGAATTTCTACGCGGGATTCGCGGAACGTCGCGGGTTGGATCCGTGCGTGACGTGGGCTCAGAACCAGCGGGCTTCAGCAGCCCGCGGGCTGCGGGAGCTTGGCTACACCGTCGTCGAGCCTCCCGGGGGCTCGCCGCCATTGACCGCGACACCGACGCCCGACCCCGCGCCTTCGCCCCCGCCCATGCCCGCGCAAACTGCGCAAGCAACGACGACGTGGGTCTTGGACACGAGCGTGTACGACGAGGACACGGGAGCCAAACGTTACCTTGCCCTCGCCGCACAGAATAGGCGGGTCCTCCTGGTTCGCTGCCAAGACAACCTCATTGACACATTTGTCTACTTCGGCGAAGACGCCCATATCTCAGGCGATATCAATGGTCTGGTGGCGACGCAATGGAGATTCGACGCCAATCCCACGATTTCAGGCGTCTGAGGCACGGCGACAGACAAGCAGTTCATATTCTCAGGCGCCGCCGTGGCGATGGCACGGCAGATTTTCGCAGCCAGCCGATTCCGCATCCAGGCCACCGACCTGCTGAGCGGCAACCAGTACTTTGCGGACTTCACTCTCGATGGGCGCAGCGATCGGAACCATCCTGTCCGGCGCGTTTTCGGCGAATGCGGTCTCACTATCGGTGAGAGCTACGAGGGTGAGGCCTTCTGTCGGGACACGCCGGCCTGGCCCAACGGCACCTATCTGGGCCAGATGCACCCCTTCCATGCCGACTTTTACAAGGGCTTCGCCGAGAGGCGCGGTTGGGAGCCGTGTGAGACCTGGGCAACCGACCAGCGCAACTCGGCGATACGCGGCCTGCGTGCGCTGGGGTATACCGTTACCGGCAATCCGCCGTAGTCGCGTAGCAAACCGCGCCCCGGCGCGGCGGAATTCGTCGCCCCGGACATCGCCCACACGGATTGACCACGTCTTCAAACACCCGTCCGCCATCCGTCCGGTCCGAATATGTCGGAGAGAGCTTGTGCCCGCCCCGCACCTCGAGGCGGGGGTGAGTTGGCGACCGGTCGTGCGCACCGGATTCCCTCTCCCCTCCGAGGGAGACGGATAGGGTGAGGAGGAATCCGGTCGTCCTCTATGACGGCGAGTGCGCCTTCTGCCGCGTCTGCGCCAGGGTCCTGCGGCGCCTCGACCGCCGCCACCGCCTTGATCTGCTGGACTTCAACCGGCCCGAGGCCGATGCCTTGTTGGAGTCGCTACCGGCCGCTGAACACCGCACCGCCCTGCACGTCGCGGACGTCGATGGCACGGTCCGCTCCTCCGGTCCGGCGCTGCGCCGGGCGCTGGCCGAGGCCCTGGGTCCAGCCGCGGAACGGCTGCTCGCCAACGCGGTCGTCGCGCCGCTGGTCGACGCCGCCTATCGGATCGTGGCCGCGCAACGTCACCGCCTCGGGTGGATCGAGCGACTGATGCCCTGAGGCAATGCGCTCACAACCGCTGGGGCACAGGCCTGCGGCTCAAACAGCAGCACGGCCGTGCGCGAGTCCTCGACGCCGCCTAGCTGTATTGACCACAGAGCAGTGAGACACGGCTGACGTGGAGAGCGCAAACGGCAACCTCCCCGCTGGGATCACGGCGCTCCGGGCGGCGCGGCCTGACCGTTTTCATTCGAGCCCCAGCAGGCGATGGAGCCATCAGTCCTCACTCCGCACGTGTGAAAGTCCCCCGCGCTCACCGAGGCAAAACGATCGCTAGAGGGACTGGACTGGCCGTATTCGTTGTGGCCCCAGCATTCCACGGAGCCGTCCCGCCTCAAGCTGCAGGCGTGGCGACCCCCGACGCTGACCGAGACGAATTCCCCGGGCGGTGGCGGGACCTCACCCTCGAGAACGTCACCGCCCCAGCATTCCAGCGTGCCGTCGCCTCTCACGCCACATGCGTAGGAACTTCCGACGCTGACCGAGACGAAGGAACCTTCCGGAGGATTGGCGTGCCCCAAGCCCAAAGCTTGCGCGACCGGGTCAAAGCCCCAGCATTCAATGGAACCGTCCTCCCTCACTCCGCAAGTATGGGCTCCACCGGCGCTCACGGAGGCGAAGTCCCAGGGTGGCGGTGTGGCCTGGCCGACATCCGGGGGATCGTCCATAAGGGCGCCTAACACAGACGTGTTGGAACCCCAGCATTCGACCGAGTCGTCGGTCTTGACTCCGCAGGTGTGTTGCCCTCCCGCGCTGACTGAGACAAAGAGTCCACGGGGGGGATTGGACTGATCAAACTCATTGTCGCCCCAGCATTCGACCGAACCGTCGATCGTCACTCCGCACGTGTGGAATCCGCCAGCGCTTACGGAGACGAACTTGCCGGACGGCGGCGCAGCCTGATTCGTAAGGTCGCCCAACAGAGACGTGTTGGAACCCCAGCACTCAACCAAGCCGTCGGTGCGCACGCCGCAGGTGTGGGACCCCCCGGCGCCTATTGAGCTGAATTCAGTGGTCGCGCCTGCGGCAACGCGGCCACCATCTGCCGACCCCGGCTGCCCGCTTGCCGCTTCAGTAGAAGTGTCATCGAGGAATCCCTCGTCAATGCAGCCGGCCTCAAGCATGTCCGCGATTGCGTCCCGGTCCATGGCATTGACGATTTCGGAAATCTTCGGGAGATGCTGAACGCTCACCGGACTCAATATGCTGAAAACGTACTCCTCCAGTTCATCCGTGGACGCATCCTCTCCAGGTCCGGGAGCATCGTCCAACACCGCCACACTGGCTTTCAGATAGGCCACCATTGCTTCGTGCCAGTCGGCGAATTCCTCAGGAGGCTCCACGGATTCGAACTGCCGGATGTAATCGCCAAGCAACTCCGAGTACCCACGAAGGCCGTCAATGGGATCTTCCGCTTCTAGTCCAAAACCGCCGCAGTCTGCCAGGTACTCGTCGCGGGGCGAGCCGGATGACTCTCGCACCTCTGCAACCGGCGTCGCAGTGGGCGCCGGCTCGGCGGGTTTTCCTGTGGCGCGCGTGCTTTCCGCGGGAGTCGAGTCGGCTCCGGGCGGCGTGGATTCGCCCAGGTAATCGCTGCCCCAGCAGGCGACCGAGCCGTCGGTCGTCACGCCGCAGGTGTGGGAAACCCCTGCGCTCACGGATGCGAACCTTCCGACCGGGGGGTCGGCCTGGCCGAGGTAGTTCCCATCCCCATCCTCATTCAACCCCCAGCATTCAACCGAGCCGTCGGTCCTCACCCCGCACGTGTGGCCCACTCCAG
>JAPOVQ010000027.1 GCA_026708035.1 Chloroflexota bacterium
CGGAGAGGAACTCGCCGGCCGGCGGCGGCGGCTTGTCTCGCGCGCCTACGCAGACAACGCCTCCGCGGGCCACGTCCTGGCACGTGTAGTCATAGCCCCAGCACACGACCGATCCGTCGGCTCGCACACCGCACGTGTGGTACGAGCCGGCGCTGACGGAGATGAACTCCTCAGTAGAGGCCTTCGTCGTCCCCTGGGCGGGGGCGGTCGGCGTCTCGGTGGGCGAACTCTCGGCGGGCGCGGGCTCAAGAGCCGGTCCTGTGGAGGTCGCGTCCGCCGGCTCCGCATCGCAGATGCTGACGCCGCGCTCCAACTCCGCTGCCAGCTGGCCCTCAAGCTCCAGGCATGCCCTCTCAGCCCGCTCTTCCAGATTCTCCGCATTCGACGGGCCGAATTCCAGGGAGTTGACAGCCTCATAGAAGCTGGCAAGTTGTTCCTGGTTCTCTACGGTGGTGTCTGTGTCCTGTACGCGATCCACGAACTCCTGTACGTGTTGAAGGACTTCCCTGGATGTCGCTACGTAGTCGCCGTGCAGGTCGGATAGATGTTCCGGGGGTTGCAGGCTTGAAATCTCGTCGAAAGAGTCTCTCGTGATCCTAAGGAGGTCACCATAAAGGCCGGTGAGCGCCCGCAGCATGGTTTCCGCGACATCGCTCGCGAACTCCGCGTCTTCATCCGACCAGGACTCGCTGGTCTCAAGTGAATCTAGCCGCTCGACCGTGTCCGCAGAAAAGAGGGCGCCGAACAGGACACCTTCAGCCGCAGCTTCAATCTTCTCCTCACGGGCGGCAGCGATCGCCTCCATGGCTTCCGCGTATGCCTCGGTCGTGAGCTCCCCGCCCATCGGCGCCTGAACATCCGGAGCAGGCTCGGGAGCACCGTCCGTAGCCCCCGCATTTGCAGCTTGTCCGGTCGCGGGGACGCCAGGGTCTTCGCCGCAAGCCGCAAGCGTCGCTGTGACCAGCGCAATCAGGAAAAGCAGCGACGGGACCCAACGCAATGAGGCTGGCGCCGATAGGCCCACAGGCCTGGGTGCGTACGGGTGAGATTGGTGGTCCATCTTGCCTACTTCTCCATTCCCTCGACTCTGTGGACCGGGTTGCGGTTTAGCCCCGAATGCGACGGCCCGGCGTCATGGATCGGCCAAATCGCTCTAGTCCGGGCGCCGTTGAGTTCGAGGCTGTTCGCCAGCACGGCAACGCTCTGGGCGGACAGGTTGGATTCGACCATGGTCTGGGTGAAGGTGTGGCCGACCATCGGCCGCCGGCGCGGGAACGACTGCGCAGCCCTAGTCACACAGACGTGTGCCATGCGGCTTCTCGGCGCCCGAGAGCGGCAGAGAATACCACGGGCAATGACTTTTATGGAAAGAAACTCACAATTGGAATTGCCGGCGAAGCGGTCATGCCGCCTACAAAGTGAAGAAACATCGAGATGATCGGACCATCGAGTGGGGTCGCAGGCTAGGCGACCTTGTAGTACGACCATCCGGGACATCTAGCGGCTTCCAGTCGCACATCACTGGAGAGCACCGCCGGGGAGTTGGCGCTTGACGGCTCGGTACGGTCTGCCGTCACGTGTGGTGGATCCAGTCGGACTCGAACCGACGACGGCCTCAATGCGATCGAGGCGCTCTTCGAGCTGAGGGCCCCGGGGCCAACACTAGGCCCCGTTGGCTGGCGGGCCACGGCAGTGCCCTCGGTCTTCTGGTCACAGGCTCGCTGATGCCCGGCGCGGGGCGGATCAGCTAGCGAGCAGGTGCGTCCGGGCAGAACAGCATGTGGGAGCCGTCGGCGTTCGAGTGCACCGCATGGGACGCACCCGCCAGATTGAAGACCAGCTTGTAGCCCGGAGTGATGACCTGGGCGTAGCCGAAGCCCTCTTTCGGGCAACCGAGGCTGGCGTCCGACCAATCCACCGCCTCGGAGCTGGTGAGCGTGTAGTCTCCCTCGCCCACTTCTTCCGCCAGGAGCCGCCGAGCCGCAACCTCGATTTCGCTCGGTGCTTCTCCAGTTGTGGGCTCGTTGTCAGTCGGCGTGGGCGCGTCGGATGGGGGCGTGGGGACGTCAGGCGCAGTGGTCGGTGCGACCGGTGCAGTCTCCATCTGTTCATCAGCGCTGTCACAGGCCGCCGCGACCACAAGCGCAGCCGCCGTTGCAAACAGCAGCAACAACCAGACGCTCGTCTGTCTCAAGAGTCTCACCAGGCCCATTCGGAGGCCGAGGCGGCGGATTGAAGCTTGCGGCGCACCGTTTCAGGCAACACCGCCAGCTTGCATCTCAAAGGAAAGGCTCCTGACTTCGCCGGTGTGGTGGACCCAGTCGGACTCGAACCGACGACCTCCTCAATGCCATTGAGGCGCTCTTCCAACTGAGCTATGGGCCCCGGGGCCGACATTATGCCCCGCTGCCGGGCGATGCGTCGGGATTTGGCAAATCGGGCGGCGGGTTCACTCTCCTAGGAATTGAGACACTTGCGCAACCCTCCGTCATTCCCGCGAAGCACGTCCCCGCGCAGGCGGGGAGCGGGAATTTACCTTCACTGAACCTGGGGCGCGCGCCGGACGCTAGGCGTCGGGCGGGTCTGAGACCCGCCCCTACCCGACTCTGGAAAGGCCTCCTCGATGGGCGAGTCCGTCTCCCTCTCCCGTCGGGAGAGGGTCGGGGTGAGGGGTCGGGTGAGAAGCGCATTGCGCCTCACACACCGACGAAAGCAAACTCACCCACTACCGCAACCCGAACGCGTCCAGGGCGGCGTCGTAGGCCGCGCGGGTGTTCAGGTTGAGCAGGACGTGTGGGTAAGCGGTGGGCGCGTCCCGCAGGCGGGCGGCGTGACGGCGGACCACGGCGCGGGGGCCTTCGGTGGAGTCGTCCACGGCGGCCAGCTCGTCGCGCAGGTCGCCGGGGAAAATGACTGGATGCCCGTGCCGGCCCTCGTGAACAGGCCGCACGATGTCGCCGGACGCGGCGCGCCAGCCGGCGACCAGGTCGGCGAGCGCGAGCGAATGCAGCGGCTGGTCGACGCTGACTAGCAGGATGCCGTCGCAGTCCGGCGGCAGGGCGCGCGCCGCGCAGGCCACGGACGTTGCCCGGCCTTGCGCGTAGTCCGGGTTGTGCAGCGTCCGCGCGGGCAGGCCGTCCAGCGCCGCTCGCACGTCCTCGGCGCGATGGCCGGTGACGACGAGCACCTCAGCGACCTCATCGAGCGCCGCGAGCGTCCGCACCTGGTGCGCCACCAGCGTGACGTCGCCCCACCGGATCAGCGGCTTGGGCGAGCCGAAGCGCTCCGAGCGCCCGGCGGCCAGCACCACCGCGCAGAGCCTTGGGAGACCCTCGCGTAATCCCTCCCGTGGAGCCTGGAGCGCAGGTCCGGCCCCCTCTCCCCTGGAGGGAGAGGGTTGGGGTGAGGGGGATCCGAGGCTCGGACGTGGGGTGTCGACCACTTATGCAAGGGTCTCCTGGGCGCGGGCGGAGTGCCTATGGGTGGGCGTCGGCGGAGCCGCCGCGGCGCAGGTTGTTCACCTCGGCGCACGAGACCGCGGTGGGGAAGATTTTGCCCGGGTTGAACAGGTTGCGCGGATTGAAGACCTGCCGCAGGCACTGCATGCGCTCCAGGTCGGCGTCGCTGTACACGAGCCCCATGTTGCGGTGCTTCTCCATCCCGATGCCGTGCTCGCCGCTCAGCATGCCGCCTGCGTCGGCGCACACTTTCAGCACGGACGTGCCGCACTCGATCACGCGGTCCAGGGCGCCGTTTTCGCGGTCGTCGAACAGCAGCAGCGGGTGCAGATTCCCGTCGCCGGCGTGAAACACGTTGGCGATGGTGATCTTGAAGAAATCGCTCACGGCCGCGATCTGCGCCAGCACGTCGGTAATGGTCGTGCGCGGAATCACGCCGTCCTGCACGTAGTAGTTCGGCGAGATTCGTCCCATGGCCCCGAACGCGCTCTTGCGCCCCAGCCAGAGCAGCGCGCGCTCGCGCGCGTCGGCGGCCACGCGCACCTCGTGCGCGCCGTGCTCGGCGAACACGCCGCGGATCGCCGCTTCCTGCGGCTCCAGCTCGGCGGCCACGCCTTCCAGCTCGATCAGCAGCACGGCGGCCTTGTCGATGGGCAGGTTTGCCGCCGGCACGTACTGGGCGATGGCCTCCAGCGATATCTGGTCCATCATCTCCATGGCCGCCGGCACGATGCCCGCGGCGATGATCCCGGAAACCGCGGCGCTGGACTGGGCGACCTCGTCGAAGGACGCCAGCATGGTGCGCACCTGGTCCGGCGTGCGAACCAGGCGCACGACGGCCTTGGTGGCGACGCCCAGCGTGCCCTCGCTGCCGCAGAAGAGCCCCGCCAGGTCGTAGCCGGGATGATCCAGCGCCCCGCCGCCGGCCGTGACGATTCGCCCATCGAGGGTCACGAACTCGACCCCCAGCACGTGGTTGGTGGTCACGCCATGGAGCAGCGTGTGCGGGCCGCCGGCGTTGGTGGCGATGTTGCCGCCGATGGTGCAGGCCGCCTGGCTCGACGGATCAGGCGCGTAGTGAAACCCGTAGCCCGAGGTGTGCGCGCTCAGGTCCGCGTTCACCACGCCGGCCTCCACCACCGCGCGCATGTTGCGGTAGTCCACCTCGAGAATGCGGTTCATGCGCGAGGTGCTCACCACGATTCCGCCGCACGCGGCGATCGCCCCGCCGCTCAGCCCGGTGCCCGCCCCGCGGCCAATGATGGGCACGCCAAGCTCGTGGGCGATGCGCACCACCGCCTGAACATCGGCCGTGTCCCGCGGGAAGACGACCGCGTCGGGCAGCGCGTGCTCCACCGAGCCGTCGTAGGCGTAAATCGCCACCTCGTCGGGCTCGGACATGACCCAGTCGTCGCCGAGGGCGCGACGCAAGGCGCCGGCAAGGGCAATCCGGCCCACGCTGAAGGTCGAAGTCGCGGTGGCCATGGTTCCCCTACGCTACGACCACCCGGCCCGGCCCGCAACGCTTAGCAGTGGGTCACCTTGGTTGGTAGTCGGGGATTGCCGCTTCCCGGCAGCGGTCCGGTCCCCTCTCCCTTGACGGGAGAGGGTGAGGGTGAGGGTGCCGGCGACAATCGCTTTCCCCATACCCATGCCGAAGCAAGCAGAGCGATCCATTGCCCAACGCGGGATCGCGAGGCTGGGGCTGGGCACAGGGGTTGCAGCCGATATCCTGGCGCGGACGCGGTACCGGCTGGGGATTTGCTGCACGCGATGGCGACGGTCATTCACGACAACGTGCTCGGAACAATCGAGCTCGAGGCGCCGTTGCTGGCGCTGGTGGATCACCCGGCGGTGCAGCGCCTCCGGCGGCTGGAGCAGCTGGGCACGGCGTCGCTGGTCTTCCCCGGCGCGCGGCATACGCGCCTGGCGCATTCGATCGGGGCGCAGGAGATCATGCGCCGTGTGTGGCGGCGGCTGGAGGCCACGGAGCCACCGCCGGGCGTTGACCTCGACGCCGAAGGCCGGCTGCTCCGCGCGGCGGCCCTGCTGCACGACCTGGGGCACTACCCGCTATCGCACGTCGTCGAGCCGATCGCGGCGCGGCTGCACCAGTCAGCGTCCCCCGACCTTGAACTCGGATTGGATTCCGATTGCGAGTCGGACTGGCTGCAGCTGGCGGCGGCAGCCGCCTCACACCCGACCCCGATGACCGACATGCACCACGAGCGCCTGGCCGCCGAGATCATCAGGCGCGATCCTGCGCTGCAGCGCGGCATCGACACGTATGTGGGCCGGCCCGGCGCCGCCGCGGAGGTGCGGGCGCTCCTGCAAGGTTGCAGCAGGCCGCGCTACCGCCGCCAGCTCGTCGCGTCGCACTTCGACGTCGACCGCCTCGACTATCTGCTGCGCGACGCGCACAACGCCGGCGTGCGCTACGGCGGGGTCGAGCTCGAGCACCTGATTCGCCGCATGCGGCTGGGGCCTGACGGCGCGGGGAACCACGTGGTCTTTGTCGAGACGCGAGGCCAGCCGGCGCTCGAGCACTACCTGCTGGCCCGGCGCTTCATGTACAGCCAGGTGATCTTTCACAAGACCGTCACCGCGTTTTCGGTGCTCGTCGCCGCGTTTTGGATATCGCTGGCCGTTCGCGACCGATCGCCGTTCACCTCACTGGCCGGCCTCCACCAGGCACTCGACGACGGAACGTTCCGGAGCTTCGACGATCACTGGCTCTGGAATGAAGCCGCCCGCCGCGCCGATCCGGCCGGCCGCGGCATGACCGCGCGCATCGCCACGGCCCTCGTCGATCGGCAGCCCCCACTGCTGGTCTGGGAGCAGCGCGCTCGCGGTCTGCAGGCGCAATCAGGTTTGCTGGAGACGTTCAATGCGACCAGGCGCGCGATTGCCCGCGACGCCGGCGTGGAGGCCGCGGACATCTTCCTCACCGACCAGGTCGTCACCGGCCTGTCGGGCGGCGAGCCGCCGCTCGTGGGCGACCCGGGCGGAAATCTACGACCGATTACGGAGGCGCCCGGCTCGGCGCTGCAGGGGGCGGCCGGCCAGCCCGAACGCCTCGCTCGGCTTTACGTCCTGCGATCCGGCGACGCCGACACGGATGCCACGCGCCGAATTCGAGTGCGCGAGGCCTTCCTGGCGCACGTGGACGCCCCGGGGGAGCAGCCGGCGGACTAGGGGCCGCAGCACTCGCAGCCGAGCTGCTCGATCGCGTCCAGCAGCGCGTCGCGGTGGTCGAAGGCGATGTCGTCGGGCAGTTGGTTGATCGGAAACCAGCGCGCGTCGGCGGCGTCGTCGCCGGCCGTGACCGCGGGCGGCGCGTCCAGCCGGGCGCCGAACACGATGCCGATGATGCGTCCGCGGGGATCGCGGTCCGGGTGGCCGTAAGCGCCGATATGCACCAGCGAGTCCAGCGCAATGCCGGTCTCCTCGCGCAGCTCGCGGCGCGCGGCGTCCGGCAGGTCCTCGTGCGGCTCCACGAACCCGCCCGGAATAGCCCATCCCGGCGGTGGAGTGCCGCGCCGCACCAGGAGCACGCGATCGCCGTCTTCGAACGGCGCGATGATCACTGCGTCGGCGCCGACGGGATAGCGGGGCGGCGGCGGCACGGCGCTACTCGGCGCGGCCTGAAGCCGTGCTGCTTCGCCGTGTGACCAGGCGCAGCACGATGATGCCGGCGAACAGCACCACGACGAAGGCCAGGGCCAGCACGTCGAAATACTCATCGATCGCGGCCTCGATGGGGTCGCCGAAAAGGGTGATCAGCCCGCCCACGAGAAAGAACCGGCCGGCGCGTCCGATCAGCGAGGCCAGCAGAAACCGCTTGAAGTCCAGCCGGAACGCACCGGCCCCAATGGCAAAGACCTTGTAGGGAATGGGCGTAAACGCCGCGATGGATACCGCCCACACGTCGCGCCGCTGAAATTGGCGCTCGACGTAGAGAATGCGGTCCTGCGCGAACAGCCGATTCAGGATTGGCCGCCCGCCCCGGAGTCCGATCCAATAGCCCAGCATCGCGCCGGTGAGCGAGCCGACGGTGGCAATGGCGGCAAAGCCGAACGTGAACGGCAGATTGCCCACCATCAGCGCGATCATCAGGCCGTCGGGAGGAATGGGGAAGAAGCTCGACTCCCAGAACGCCAGCACCAGCAGCGCCAGCGCGCCCCAGGGCGTGTCCGCCCAGTCCAGCACCCAATGGCCGAGGTCGGAAATCAGCTGCATGGGCGTGCCGGATGGCGGAGGCAGGGCATGGCGCGGTCCTCAGGACGTGGTGGTGAAGTGCGTCGCAACGACAAACGGTTCGCCGTTGCGCTGGCCGGTGACCCGCACATGATAGAGGGTGTTTGGGGCCAGCGGGTCGTTGGGAATGAGGGCCAGGGCGCGCCGCCACTCGCTGATCGAGCGCGTCACCGCGACCGGCGCGCCGCCGTCCGGCGTCACCGTGGCGTCGCCCCACGCGACGCGGTCGCCGAGGCCGAAGATGAGGGTGATGGGCGGCCCAACCGGTCGGGGCACGCCGGGCGCGGGGTCGGGCCATTCGGCCCCATCCCACGTGTGGGGCACGCCGACGGCGGCGCTGCGCGGCATCACCGACGGCAGGGGCACGTCGGCGGTGTGACGCGGCGATAGCCCCACGTTGAACACGGCGGCGCGGGTGCCCTCGGCGGAGGCCCAGCCGTAGCCGACGTGGACCGCCGACGGGTGCACGAACATGTAGCGGTGGAAGACGGTGATCAAGGCCCATTCCAGCGTGCGCGCGGGCGGCAGGAAGCCGAACGTCTCATCCACCCAGCCCAGCGGATATCCGGCGGCGTCCGCGCGGTCGCCGATGGTGCGTCCGGTGAATCCGGGCTTTCCGGCCACTTCCGTGTGCAGGCCGCCGGAGTTGGGGTCGTTGCGGTTGATCACGTAGTAGTCGGCGTGGGCCTGGGCGGCCTGCATCAGCGCCGGGTGCGCCGTCAGCGGCGGCAGCCCCAGGTCGGCGCGCACCTCGTTCATGCGGTCCACGACCGCGTCGCCGCTGACACTGACCGTTGGGGCGGGCGAGGCTGTTGGCGTAGGTGAGGCCGTTGGAGCAGGTGTGGCCGTTGGGGTAGGTGTCGCTGTTGGGGCGGGCGTCGCCATTGGGGTGGGTTCAGCACTCCCCTCGCGTCGCGTCTGCAAGACCGATTCCGGGAACAGGCCAAGTTGTTTTGCCAGATCGCCGCCGTTGGCGATGGTCACCTCGCCCGCCCGCGCCCAGGGAGTGTCGATGTGCCAGAGCTGGATCACGGCCCGCTGCGCGCGGATGGCGCTCATGCCGTCGTAGTGCACGATTTCGGACGTCGGCAGGCCAAACCAGCGCAGGGGGTCGTCGGGTCCGAAGTACGCATCCCGTATCGGCGGGCTGGCATCCATGAAGCCCCAGCGGCGGCCGATGACCTCGTTCCAGGACAGCCCCTGCTCCTCGGGAAAAGTCTGGTGCCGGGGCACGAGCAGCCGAGCCAACTCGTCGTCGAGGCCCGCGCGATGGAGCTCGTCAAAGATGTTGATGAACATCACCTCGGACGTGGCCGGATGCCACTGGAACACCAGCTTCTGCATCACCTGGACGGTGAAGCCGAGCCACTCGAAGCGCTGGCTCACGGGGTAACCCACGACGTGCGGGCCGCCCAGTTCCTGGAAGCGTGTCCAGAAGGGAATGCCGTCGGCGTCGCTCACCAGGTAGCCGGCGCCCGGCGGGGCGTCGCCCGCGGCCTGGGTGTAGACGTGACCGCCGGGCACCGCGTAGTCCGCGTCCTGGGCAAGCGCCGGGCCGACCGTGTCCCAGACCGCGAGGCCCAGGATCACGGCCCCCAAACGCCACCAGCGCGCAACTCTCGCCCGGACCATGCCGCGATGGTAACGACCGGATCGTAAACGAGGCGTGTACAACGGCGGCGACTTGCCTGTGGGCGGGCGAGTTTTTTGGCATGTTCGGCGTTTAACTTCGACTCCGAAGTATGATTCGATCAGGCCGCAGGCGGCGGGTGCTTGGCCCGGCCGTGCCGCGGGCGGCCACAAGGGCCGCCCCTAACCCTGAGGAGCCGCCAGGCGAGCGGCCGAAACGTAGGGGCGGTTCGCGAACCGCCCTTTCGGGCTAGTCGCCGACCGCGTTCTCAATCACCTCCACCGTATGGCTGCCGTCGGGCGCGACGTCGATGGCGACCACGTCGATCCGCCAATCGGTCGCGCCGACGGACTGGGCATAGCGCTGCCCTAGGGCCACGAGCCGGCGGGCCTTGGCGGTCGAGATGGCGTCCTGCGCCTCGCCGAACGCGCCCGTTCGGCGGGTCTTGACCTCGACGAGGACCACGGTCTCGCCTTGGCGCGCCACCAGGTCCACCTCGCCTCGGCCGACGCGTTGGTTGCGCGCGAGCACCCGATACCCGCGTCGCCGGAGCTCGCGCGCGGCGAGGTCTTCGCCCCAGCGGCCCAGCGCAGCACGGTCCTCGACGGGCGCCCGGCGGGCCGGCAAGACGCGACGCAGCTTGGCGAATAGACGGGCGGCCCAGGCGTTCACGGGGGCGCGACGTCGGCTATGCGGCCGGGGCGACGCGCCGACATTCGGCCACCGGGCGGAAGCTGGCCCGGTGCAGCGGCGACGGCCCCTCGGCGGCCAGCGCCTGGCGGTGCGCCGCCGTGCCGTAGCCCTTGTGCCGACCGAAGCCGTAGGCCGGATGCTGCATGCCCAGGCGCCGCATCAGCTCGTCGCGGGCGACCTTGGCGCACACCGAGGCGGCGGCGACCGCCAGGCAGGTGGCGTCGGCGCGAACGATGGCGTCTTGCGCGTTCGCGTAGCGGCAATCGGCGGGCAAGGGAAAGGCGTCCACGATGACGTGGTCGGGCGCCACCGGCAGCGCGTCCAGCGCTCGCAGCATGGCCAGGCGCGAGGCCGCGGCGATGCCGATGCGGTCGATCAGGCGCGGTGAGGCGTAGGCCACGCGGGCGGCGATGGCGGTGGCGTGCACGCGGGCGCTCCAGCGGCGACGTTCGGCTGCGCTCAGCTGCTTGGAGTCGGTCAGGCCCCACAGCAGGCGGCGGTCGGCGTAGGCGGTTGGCGGCAGGATCACCGCGGCCGCCGTCACCGGCCCCGCCCAGGCCCCGCGCCCGGCCTCGTCGACCCCGGCAATGCGCCGGAGGCCGCGCTGCAACAGCGCACGCTCGTGGGGAAGGTCGTGGATCCGAGGCTGGGAGGAGGCGGGAACCACTCACCCCCTCGGACGTTGCTAGGCGCGCCGCTCCTTGACCCGAGCGGCGCGACCGACGCGGTCGCGCAGATAGTACAGCTTGGCCCGGCGCACCTTGCCCCGGCGCGTTACTTCGATGTCCCGCACGATCGGCGAGTGCAGCAGGAACGTGCGCTCGACGCCGAGGCCGTGCGTCACGCGACGCACGGTGAAATTTTCGTTCACCCCGCCGCCGCGTCGGCGAATCACCGTGCCCTCGAAGACCTGCACGCGCTCGTTATCGCCTTCGCGCACCGTGACGTGGACGCGGACCGTATCCCCGACCTGGAATTCGGGAGTCTCGTCCCGCAGTTGGGCGCGTTCGAACTCGTCGATGAGGCTTGCCATGCGATTGCTACTCGCCGGGACGCCATCTGCCCACCGGGGAGATAGCGCAAAAACCCGCTGCGCCCATGGTGGGCGCGGGACGCCACGTTACCACAAGGCGGGCTAGTGGCGGTGACTTGGGCGGTGGCCGGATCCCCTCACCCCGACCCTCTCCCCGTGGGAGAGGGAGCCGGACCAACTCGTCACCCCGGCGGAGGCCGGGGTCCAGGGCCGACGGATGGACGCCTTTACCCCGACCCGCTCCCCCCAGAAGAATTTGGCGTGTCCTTTCGTCATTCCCGAGAAGGCGGGAATCCACTCACCCCTGAACCTGGGGGCGGACAGGATGCGCCCGGTCATCCCCAAGCCCGGCTGGATATTGCAAAAGTCTCCTCCAGGGAGAGAGAGCCGGACCCTGGTCGGAGAAGACGATGTGCCGGGGCGATTCATTCGCGGCGAGTCCCACGTTGCACGCAGCGTGGGTCACCGGCCGGATCCCCCTCACCCCAGCCCTCTCCCTCGAGGGAGAGGGGGCCGGACCGAGCCACAGGAGCGCGCATCCACTGGAGGATCCATGACCTCAATCACGCCGCAAACGCCGATATCGTTCCTATACTGAATTCATCCATGGCGCTGTGAGCTTGCTTGCTCAATGACCCGTCGCCAGATGCTCATCACCACCGCTGCCGGTGGCATTGGCGCCGCCGCCGCTGCCGCCTCGGGCTGGACCGCGTTTGTGGCCGTGCGCGAGGCGAAGCTCGCGGGCCAGTTTCGCCCGGGCGCGGTTGTTGACGGCGAGGATCTGGCCGGCCTGACGTTCGACGAGGCGGTGGCGCGCGCGCGGGCTCGGTGGGCGCCGTACATCGAGAGTCCCATCGTCCTGCGGCTTGGCGGGCGCACCTGGACGCCGACTGCCGACCAGATCGGCATTTCGGTGGACTTCATGACGCCCCTTCGCGAGGCCTACGCCTGGCGTCGCGAGGCGGCGCTGACCGACCAGGTGCTCGGCCGCGCGGCCGGGGGGCCGGCTGCTTATGCCGGGCACACGGTCGTCAACTTTGACCCGACGGTATTCCAGGCGTACGTGGAGCGCATCGCCGTCTCCGTGCACCTCGACCCGGTGGACAGTGTGCTGCGGATCGAGGAGCAGGCCGGCCGGCGCCGCCTGGTCGTCGACCCGTCGCGCGAGGGCCGACAGCTCGCGCCCGCTGGCTATGCGGAGAGCGTCGCCGCCAATCTGCGGCCGCCGACGCGGTTGGTCGTCGACTTGGCGTCCGAGGTCGTCGCGCCGGCCGTGGTTGAAGATCAGCTCGAACCAATCGCCACCGATGCCGCCGGCTTGCTCGACGGGAACATCGGGATCAATACGCCGTGGGCGAGCTGGAAGGTCGCTCGGGACTCGCTGGTCGCCAATGTCGCGATTGACGGCCCCGCCGCCGATCCGGAAATCAAGATCTTGCTGGACTATGCGTCCTTCGAGCGCCTCGCGCGGCAGATTGCAGATCGTCTCTGTGTCACTCCGGCCGACCCGCGCATCCGCATGAGCGCGTCGGGCAAAGTCGTCCCGCTCGACGAGGGCCGCGCGGGCCGGCATGTCGACGTCGAAAATCTCTGGACGCGCGTGCAGACCGCATTCGCCAGCGGCGAATCCGCGGTGCAGGCGCCAATCGTCATCGTCAAGCCTGACGTCAGTCGGCTGACGGCCAAGGAGCTGCAGTTCGACAACGTCATCGCCGTCGGCGAGTCGATCTTCTGGGGCTCCGAGGAAAACCGGATCCACAACATCGACCACGGATCCCGGCTCATCGACGGCGCCATCATCGCGCCCGGCGAGTCTTTCTCCCTCAACGAAACGGTCGGGCCGATCACGATTGACAACGGATTCGTGGAGGGCCTGATCATCGCGCCCACGCGCACCGAGCCCGGCGTCGGTGGCGGCATCTGCCAGGTATCCACCACGCTCTTCCGGGCGCTGTTTTGGGCCGGGCTGCCCATCGACGAGCGCTGGCAGCACGTCTATCGGGTTGGGTATTATGAATTGGGCGAAGACAGCCCGCCCGGATTCGACGCCGCGATTTGGCAACCGCGACAGGACTTGCGGGCGACGAACGACACGCCCCACTACCTCTTGATTCGACGCGAGTTCGACCCGGTGAACCTGATCCTGCGATTCAAGATTTCCGGCGCGCCCATCGGGCGCAAAGTCACGCTCGATTCGGCACGCGGGGAGATCGCCGAGCCGCCGCCGCCGGTGGTCGTGGCCAACCCTGAGCTGGAACCTGGCGAGGTCAAGCAAACGGACTCAGCCCGCGAGGGCATGAAGACGGTGATTTACCGCCACGTGGCGCTCGGCAACCAGGTGCTGTTCAAGGACCAGTTCGCGTCGCTCTTCAGAGCCTGGCCCGAGCGGTGGGAGGTCGGACCGAACGAGGACGGCACCCTGGACACGAGCCAGATTCCCGACTACGTGCCGCCCGGAGGCGAGACGCCGGACGACGGCGAGGCGCCGGCCGACAATGGAGAGTCGTCCGCCCAGTCTTAGCCGCCGTGTAGCATAATGGCGGCCGAGGGCAGCCTTGCGGCTGCTCGATTTTTCTCGCCTTCACGTTTGGAGCACGGTCGTATGTTGCGAATCCGCCTGGCGCGGCTTGGTCGGAGAAACCGCCCGCACTATCGGGTGGTCGTGGCCGAACGCCGCTCGGGTCGCGACGGCCGCCGCGTCGACGAGCTTGGCCACTATGACCCCCTCACCGAGCCATCCACCGTGGTGCTGGACGTGCCGCGCACCGAGGAGTGGATCCGCAAGGGCGCCCAGCCCACCGAGCGCGTGCGCAAGTTGCTGGCGATTGCGCGCGAGGCTGCGGCCGCCGCGCCTGCCGGCAACGGCGAATAGACCGGACCGGTGGACGAGCTGATCGAATTCATCGGCCGGAACCTGGCCACGGTGCCCGACGAGGTGCGCGTGGAGCGCTTTCGGCGCCACCACCTGCACGTCTACAAGCTGTTTGTCGACCCGCAAGACATGGGACGCGTGATCGGGCGGCAGGGCCGGGTGGCCATCGCGATCCGGGCCGTCATGCAGGCGGCGCCCATCAGCCAGGGACGACGGCTGGCGCTCGATATCCAGGAAGCCAGCTAGCCGCGAGCGTCGTCGGCGCTGGGACGCCCGCCCGAGGCGCGTCGCGGCGCAACCGGATTCCGGCGTACGCTTGACCGACCGCCGCTCGGTCAGAAAGCCGGAGAGCGTCCGTGCGATTCGACGTCGTCACCATCTTTCCCGGCATGCTGGAGCCTGTGCTGCAGGCAAGCCTGCTGGGCAAGGCGCGCGAACGCGGGTTGATCGACATCCACGTTCACGACCTGCGGCGCTGGGCGGACCCGCCCCACCGACAGGTTGACGACTATGCCTATGGCGGCGGGCCCGGAATGCTCATGAAGCCCGAGCCGATCGTGCGCGCCGTCGAGGAACTGCGTACCGAGAACTCATGGACCGTGCTGCTCTCGCCACAGGCTCCGCCCCTCACGCAGCCGGCCGCGCGGCGCCTGGCCGAGCGGCCACACCTGATCCTCGTCTGCGGGCGCTACGAGGGCGTCGATGACCGGGTGCGCGACCTGGTCATCGATGAAGAAATCAGCATCGGCGACTACATCGTTGCCGGCGGCGAGGTGCCGGCCCTGGTGCTCATCGAGGCAACCTCGCGGCTGATTCCGGGCGTCGTCGGATGCGAAGACTCGGTGCGGGACGAGTCCCATGCCGCGGGCTTGCTGGAGCATCCGCAGTACACCCGCCCGGAGGAGTTCCGCGGTCGGCGCGTGCCGGCGACGCTGCTTAGCGGCGACCACGGGCGCGTGGCGGATTGGCGGCGGGCGCACGCCCTCCGGCGCACGCTCGACCGGCGGCCCGATCTGCTGTCCGAACGCGACCTTACGGATACGCAGCGTCGGCAGTTGGCCGAGTTCGATCTCGACCGGCCCGACGCTGCCACCGAGGCGCTCCCGTGAGCGACGTCGCGATCCTCCACGACCTCGAGGCGCGGCTGGCGCTCACGGCCGGGGTCGATATCGTCGCCAACACCGTCAAGTGCACCATGGGCCCGCGAGGGCGCAACGTGGCCTACCGGGGCGAGCTTGGCCCTCCCAAGATCACGCATGACGGGGTATCCGTCGCGCGGGACATCCAGCTTCGCAACGGATTCCTACAGACCGGCGCGGCGATCGTCACGGAGGCGTGCCGGCTCACCAACACCGCCGCCGGCGACGGCACGACGACGGCCGCCGTGCTCACGCAGGCCTTGACGCATGAAGCTCAGCGGCTGGTGGCCGCGGGCGCGGACCCAATGCGCTTGCGGCGGGGGCTTGCGGCGGCGGTCCTGAGCGTCGACCAGGCTGTGCGCGAGCAGTCCAGGCCGATCACCACCATGCGCGAGACGGCCTGGGTGGCCGGGCTGGCGTCGCACGATGCCGATCTCGGGGAGATCATTGCCGGCATCTTCCACAGATTTGGGCTGGGGGCGGCGATCACCGTCGAGCTTGGCCAGGGTCTCAATACCGAGGCGCGCACCGTCGAGGGGATGCGGTTGGAGCGCGGGCTGGCCTCGCGCCAGCTGGCCACGGCCGGCGCCGGCATGCGCGCCGAGCTCGAAGACTGTGACGTGCTCGTGACCGACCGGGAGCTCGGGGGCGTGGGGCCCATCCTCCCGTTCCTGGAAGACTATGTCGCCGGCGGCGGACAGCGCCTGCTCGTCGTGGCGAAATCCATCGGCGGCGAGACTCTGGCCACGCTCGTCGAGAACCACCGTCTCGGACGAATGTCCGTGATCGCCGTGCGCGCGCCGGTCTTCGGCGAACGCCAGCGCGCCATGCTCGAAGACCTGGCGATCTTCACCGGGGCCACGCTGGTGGCGCACGAGTCGGGCGACCCATGGGGATCGGTGCCTGTGAGCGTCCTGGGACGCGCCGCCCGGGTGCGCAGCGATACCAGCGAAACCTTGGTCATGGGCGGCGCGGGCGAGCCGCAGGCCGTCGCTGATCGCGCCGAGCTGCTGTGGCTCTACCGCGACCGCGCGAAGAATCAGTTCGACCGCGAGAAGCTGGAAGAGCGCATTCGGAATCTTTCCGGAGCGGTTTCGGAGATTCAGGTCGCCGCGCCGACGGATGCCGAGCGCCAGGAATCGCGGCAGCGCGCCGAGGATGCCGTGGCCGCAACCCGCGCGGCCCTGGAGGAGGGAATCGTGGCCGGCGGCGGGGCCGCGCTGGCCCGCGCCGCGCGGGACCTTACCGCGCCGCCCGACGCGCACCCGGACGAGGCCGACGGCTGGCGCGTGGTGCAGCGCGCGCTGGCGGCGCCGGTGGCGACGATCGCCCGCAACGCCGGATTCGAGGGCGCCGTCGTGGCCGATGCCGTGGCGGCGGCCGATCCGGCGCGCGTGTTTGACGTCACCACCGGCGAGTATGTCGACCCGCTGGCGGCCGGCATCGTGGACCCGGTCGCCGTGGTGCGCGCGGCCTTGCGCTATGCGGCCAGCGCGGCGGTGATGATCGTCACCTCGAACGCGGTGGTGGCCGACGCGGCGTCCTATGGTCCGTGGGTGCGCGGGCTGCGGCGTCGGATTGCTCGCGACGCCGGGATTCTGCTGGCCGGCTGAGCCGGCTTAGTCGAACGACAGGCGGTCGATTACTCCGCGGCGGATCTTGAATCCGTGCTCGGCGTTCGGGAACGCGCCCTGCGTGACCTCGTCGCGGTATTGCGTCAACGCCTCCCGCGCGGCACCGGCCAGGTCGGCGTAGCGCCGCGCGTGGCGCGGGAGCGTTCGGCTGGTCAGCCCCAGCAGATCGTGCAGGACCTGAATCTGGCCGTCGCAGTTTGGGCCCGCGCCGATGCCGATCGTCGGAATCGCCAGTTTTTCCGTCACGACGGCGGCCAGACGCGCCGGAATGGCTTCCAGGACCACGCCGAACGCGCCCGCGGCCTCTTGGGCTCGCGCGCCGTCCACCACGCGCTGCGCTCCCGCCAGGTTGACGCCCTGCGCCACATAACCGCCGGTTGCGAGCACGGACTGCGGGGTGAGGCCCACGTGCGCCATGACGGGGATGCCGCGGGCCGTCAACCCTTCGGTGATGCCGGCGACTTCGGCCCCGCCTTCCAGCTTCACCGCCGTCGCGCCGCCGTCGCGCACCAGCCGCGCGGCGTTGTGCAGGGCGTCGTCGAGTGTGGCGTAGGACATGAACGGCAGGTCGCCGATGACCAGGGTGGCGGCAACGGCGCGGGTGACCGCGGCGGCGTGGTGCACGATGTCATCGACGGTCACGTGCAACTCTCGCGCGTGACCCAGCACGTTGGGTCCCAAGCTGTCGCCGACGAGAATTCCGTCGACGCCGGCCTGTTCGGCGAGACGGGCAAACGGGGCGTCGTAGGCCGTGACGCACACAAGCGGGGCCCCGCCCTTGCGGGCTCGGAAACCGCTTGCGGTTAGCGGCGGCTCACTCGAAGTTGCCTCGTGCGCCATGAGTTGATGGTACGCCCTTGGCAGGGGCCGCGGTCGCTAGTAGGCGTAGCGCTCCTCGCGCGACCAATCCACCGGCGCGAAGCTCGGCCTGGTTGGCATGCGGGTCAGCAGCTCGGGATCGAGGTCCGACTCGTCGTAGAGGCCGCGAATCTGATTGGATGGCAGGTTGAACTCGCGGGTCATTTCCTCGTAGAACGACTCAATGGCCTTGTAGCGATGGAACCACTCGACCGGGTCGTCGAACGAGTCGCAGTGGTCGGCGAAGTAGAGCACGATGTCCCGCACGCTGACCTCGATGGGACTGGTTCGTCGGGGCAGGCAGGTGCGAAAGTCGTCAATCCACCCGATCTGGCGCCGCACGTCGCGCGCGGGCAGGCGCCGACGCCGACTGAGCTGCTCCGTATACCATGCGAGGGCGGTCCCAAAACTCGTGCACTCAGCTGCCATCGATTGCCTCCCCCTGACAACTTGTGCCCGCGGACCTCGCCCTGGCCGACTGCCCACATAAAGACAATCGCCCATCCAAAATGGATGGGCGACGGCGGTGCCTTATTCGAAGCGGTCGGAATGGCGGACCACGAGCGAGCCTCCCCAAGCCCGAAAATGCAGCAACGTTACGGCCGGGGCCGTAAGCTGCTTCAACTGTAAGCCTTACTACGCCAATGTCAATAGTTCACCTTCGCGAAAGGTCAAAAGTTGGCGGCTCGCGAGTCAGACATCAAGGACGTCGATCTATTTTGAAGGATCAAAATACGTCAAACTGTTCGACCATTGTCCGCCGTGCATGCTCCCCGTCCCTACCGTTTCAGATAGGCGCCGCGCGACTTGTCATAAGCGTTTGTCGTGACAGCCCGAATTCGAGGCTGCCGTCCGGCTATGGACTTCGTCCGGTCGGACGTGCGTCATGACCGACCAGCCGAAACCGCCGGCGATCGACAGCCCGCGCCTGCTGGCCGGTCGGCGGGTCGTCGTCATGGGCTTGGGGCTGCACGGCGGAGGGCTTGGCGTGGCCCGGTTTCTGCGGCGCCATGGCGCGTCGCTGGTGGTGACGGACCTGCGCGACGCGTCCCAACTGGCGCCAAGCCTGGAGCAGCTCGGCACGCAGGGCGTGCGCTACGTCCTCGGGCGCCACGACCTCCAGGACTTTCGCGACGCCGAGATCGTGGTGCGCAACCCCGCGGTCCCGCTGGATGCACCGGCGCTGGCCGTGGCGCGAGCGGCCGGCGCGCGCATCGAGATGGAGCTCACCATGTTCTTGCGCTGGTGTCCCGCGTCGCGGGTGGTGGCCGTGACCGGCACCCGCGGCAAGACGACTACCGCCGCCGCCTTGCACGCCATGCTGCACGCCGCCGGACGTCCCACGCGGCTCGCGGGGAACATGGGCGTCTCGGCACTGACCCAACTCGACGAGATTGAGCCGGACGAGGTGGTGGTGCTCGAGATGTCGAGCTGGCAGACCGAGGGTCTGGCGGGGGCCGGCGTGCGCTCGTCGGGCGCCATCGTCACCAACCTGCTCCCCGATCACCTCAATCGCTATGACTCAATGGAGGCCTATGCCGCCGCCAAGGCCGAGCTGCTCCGCGCCCAGCAGCCGGGCGATTGGGCCGTGCTGCCCGCCGGCCCGGGCTGGGGCGATTGGTTCGCCGACCGCGCGCGGGGACGCGTCGTCCGCGTGCCCGCCGGGGCCGAGCCGACGGGCTGGAGCGAGGCCGTGCTGCGCGGCGCGCACAACCGCGCGAACCTGGCGGCGGCGGCGCTGGCCGCCCACGAGCTCGGCGTGCCCGAGGCGGCGGTGCGCCAAGCCGTCGCCGGCTTCACAGGCGTGGCGCACCGTCAGGACTTCCTCGGGACGATCGGCTCCGTCCGCGTCTACAACGACACCACGGCCACCATTCCGGACGCGACCCTGGCGGCCCTCGACACCATTCCGGGTCCCTGGGTGCTTATCGCCGGCGGATCGGACAAGCGGCTCGATTTCAGCGCGCTGGCGCGGCGCCTGGAGGGCGACGCCGGCCTACGCGGCGTGGTGCTGCTTCCGGGCGCCGGCACCGACCGCTTGATGCCGCAGTTGGGGTCATTGGCGCCGGTGGCGGTTGACGACATGGACGCCGCCGTCGCCGCCGCGCTCGACATCGCCGAGCCCGGCGACGCGCTGCTGCTTTCACCGGCGTGCGCCTCGTTTGGAATATTCGCCCACGAGTTCGACCGCGGGGCGCAGTTCATTGCGGCGGTGGAGGCCCGCGGACTCACGCCTCCGGCTCGGAGCCAGGGCTCGTCCAGGCGGCAGGCGACTAGTCGAGTATCCGCAGCCCGCCGAAAATGGCGGCCCCCCGCAGGTTGAAAGAGACGACATCGGCGGCGCCGGCCGGACGCTGATCCTCGACGCCGCCAAACAGCGCCAGCACGTCGTTTTGCACGGCCGCATCCGGCGGCAGGCGGATTTCGATGCCGCCGAAGAGGCACGAGACGTCGATGATCGCCGGCGGGTTTTCGATGCGGGCCTCGCGCAGGTCGAGTTCCACGCTGCCAAATGCCGCCGTGGCCTGAAGCTGTCCAAGGGGACCGTTCACCCGGTCTTGCACTCCGTGGAAAATGGCGACATAGCTCCCGCTACTACCGTCGCCGGTGACGGCACTTCTGCGCGACGTGCGCCAGAAGATGAGCAACAGACCGAAGAGGATGACCAGGACCGGCCAGATTGCCGATCGCACCCCGTCCGGCACTTCGTCCAAAATGGAAAGCTGCACGGTCACGCCGACCGCGATCAGCAGGAGCGGGGCGACGGGCTGGCGAAAGCCGGTGCGCGCGAGCGCCCACAGCCCAATCACGACAATGACCGAGGGAAAGAATCGCCAGGGGCTGCCGCCAACGTCGAGGTTGTCGAGCAGCAGGGCCAGCCCAACCGCGATGATGACCAGCCCGATGAGGACTTGCCCTGAATTGCGTCGCACGGCGCCACCTCCACGCGGGCTGCCGCGCGTGACGGCAGCGCCGTCAGTATGGGCCATCTGCCGTGCGCCGTGCACACCGGGGAGCCCCGCGCATAATGGCCCCAGCGCCGCCTCGGGCGCACCGAATGACGGAGCGCGCTCCTGACGATCCTGGTCATTGCCGACGTGCATGGCAACCTCACGGCCCTCGACGCCGTGCTCCGTGCGGCCGGCAGCGTTGACGAGGTCTGGTGCCTGGGCGATCTGGTGGGCTATGGGCCTTCGCCGAACGAGGTCGTCGAGCGCCTGCGGGAGCTTCCCCTGCGGTCGCTGGTCGGGAATCACGATTGGGGGTCCATCGGCAAGGCCGACTTGGTCAGGTTCAACGCCGACGCCCGCACGGCCTGCGAGTGGACCGGCGGCGTGCTCATGCCGGTCAACCGGCAGTATCTCGCCGACCTCGAGCCCGCCGGAATGTTCGGCGACGTGGCGGTTGCCCACGGCAGCCCCCAGGACCCGGTGTGGGAATACATCACCAACGCGCGCATCGCGATTGCCAATTTCGGCTATTTCGCCAGCGACATCTGCCTCGTGGGGCACACGCACGTGCCATTGGTCTTTCGTTGGCGCAGCGGAGCCACCGGCAGCGAGGCCTTCACCACCGAGGTCCCGACGCCGGGGCAACGCATCGTGGTTGACGACGATCGACTAATCGTCAATCCCGGCAGCGTGGGTCAGCCGCGGGACGGCGATCCGCGGGCGGCCTTTGCCCTCTTCGATCCCGAGGCCCGCACCCTCCAGGTCGAACGCGCGACCTACGACGTCGCCCAGGTCCAGCGCCGCATGGAGGCCCTTGGCCTGCCGGAGCGGCTATCCATTCGCCTGCAATATGGGTGGTAGCAGGCACGGCGCGAAGGCTCGGCGCTATAATGATTCATGCATCAGCAACGCTTGGTTTGCGTGGGTTTGCCAACGCACCGAGCCGCTGAGCCTTGGGCGCCCGGTCACGTCCGGGCGCTTTTTCATTGGAGTGGGGCGGCTTAAGGAGGTCTCGCGTGCAGTCGAGTCTGATCAGCAAGGTCCAGAAAGCCCAGAAGTACGCGCAAGAGCCGCATCGCATCCATTTCGAGGCGTTGACCGTGCGGTTCGATGGCGACAACAACGATCATGTGATCAGGCTGGCCGACGGTGCGTGGAGTTGTGACTGCGAGTTCTTCATGGTTTGGCAGACGTGCAGCCACACCATGGCGCTCGAGAAGTTACTCGAGGGCATGGTCCCGGTCGGAAGCGCCTCGGCGGCCGGCTAACCCGGCGCCCAGCCCGCCGCGGGGCGACGTCCGCGCGCGGTCCGGCACGGGCTAGCGTGGCGCGCAAACGCCGGCGACGACAGGCGACGCCGCCCCCAACCAGCCGGAATCGCACCCTCGCCGTGAACCGGCGCGCCCGCTATGACTACGTGGTGCTGGACACCTTTGATGCCGGCCTGGAGCTCCGCGGCACCGAAATCAAGAGTTTGCGCACCGGATCGGTCTCGCTGCGCGAGGGCTATGTTGGACTGCAGGATGGCGAGGCCTTCCTGCGCGACGTGCACATCGCGCGCTACAAGCCGGCCGCCGACGCCAATCACGATCCCGATCGTCCCCGAAAGCTGCTGCTCCACCGGGCGGAGATCGACGAGCTTGCGCGCCACACCAACCAGGCGGGCTACACCGCCGTGCCGTTGCGGCTGTACCTCGACAAGGGGTGGGCCAAGGTCGAGATTGGCCTGGTGCGTGGCCGGCGCGCCTATGACAAGCGAGAGAAGATTCGCGCCCGCGACGATGCGCGTGAGATCGCGCGGCGCATGCGCTAGCATTGAATCTCTGGGGATGCCGGGTTTCGACAGAAGTCCGAGGTCCGCTGCTGCAGGTCGAGCACGCCGTCACGCTCGAAAAAAGAGACGGCAACCTAGTAACTGGCGAGCAAGAAGCGCTCCCACTCGCGGCCTAAGCGCCGCGACGTCTGCCCGGCTCGTGCCTAGCGGGCCGGACCAGGCGCCAACACCCTAGGCTGCGCCGGCAGAGGCGTCCGCATATGCCGGCTAAGACACGCGGACTGGTCGGGTTGCCCGCGGCCGAGCGGTGGGCAAGCCGGCGAGAACCATAGCGATCGGCTAAGCCTGTAGACGCGGCGGGGTGACGGCCTCTGGACGGGGCGTTCGACTCGCCCCCATCTCCACCATGGCGGGGCGGCGGCTGCCTACAATCGCGGCGTGAGCCGCCCTGCCCGTCCGGACAAGCACTTCACCGCCACCGGATTCCTGGTGCGCGACGGCAAGGTGCTGCTGGTCAACCACCGCAAGCTCAAACGGTGGCTCCCGGTCGGTGGCCACATCGAGGCCGGAGAAGACCCCACGCAGGCCCTGCGCCGCGAGGTGCGCGAGGAAGTCGGCCTCGACATCGAAATCGTGGGGGACGCCCTGCCTGTGGACGACGACGACGTGCGAGGCCTGCCGCGACCCGAAACGATCCTGTTGGAAACCATCGAACCCGGGCACTTTCACATCGACCTGATCTATTTCGGTCACGCCGTGGGCGGCGAGCCTCGATTGGCCGCGGCGGAGCACAGCGAGCAGCGCTGGTTCTCGTCCAAGGATCTTGGGGCCAGCCACATCAGCGACGACGTGCGCATCCTCGGACGCCGCGCCATCCAGGCGCTGGCCGCCGAAGCTTCGCCGTGACCGGGCGTTTCGACCACGCGTTCCAGGCGCCGGTGGCGCACCCCAACGGGCTGCAGGCCACCGACGAGGGCCTGTGGATCGCCGATCAGGACGAGGGCCGCGCCTTTCTCGTCGCGCCCGACGACGGTGCGGTCATCCGGTCATTCGCCACGGGAGCCGGGAAGTCGAGCGGGGTGACCTTCGGCCACGGCGCGCTGTGGATGTGCTCCAACGGACTGCCGACAACGCGCCCGCCGACAGCCACGGACACGGTGCGCACGCGGATCGTCAAGACCGATCCTCATACGGGGGCAATTCTGGCCCAATTCCGCGCGCCCGGCGATAGCGACGTGCACGGCCTGGAGTGGACTTCCGAGGGCCTGTGGCTCACGACGCTGGATCAGCGCGCCCTGACGCTGGTTGACGCCGAATCGCTGGCACCGCGCCGCACCATTCCCGTGCCCATGGACCGCGCCCACGGGCTGGGGTGGGACGGGCACGCGCTGTGGTGCGCCTTCACCTCCGATCGAATGGTGCTGGGGCTCAGCGAGCAGGATGGCGCCGTGCTCGAGCGCTTGGATCTCGATGGCGAGTCATTCGAGCCGCACGGGCTCACGATGCGGCACGGCCGGTTGTGGATCTGCGACGCGGTTACTGGCGCCGTTTGGCGGCAGCGCGGACCCGATGCGGACTCGCCGGCCGCCGTCGGGGCGCCGGGTCGGTGATCGGTACGGCGTGGATGTACCAATAGCGCGAGCGAACCCCCGCGGCGTCGCTATCCATCAGGCCGATGAGCTCGCGCAGGTTGAAGGTGTTGCGCATGACCTGCGACACCTCGGCGCCGGTGAGGCTGCGAAATGGGGAGTCATGGGTTCTAAAGTCCGCCAGCGTGCCCATCACCGCCACGCCCGCGGGTCGCAGCAGGCGCTGAAACTCCCGCAGCGCGCGCCGGATGTCTTCGTTGCCATCGACGCCGAGCACTTGCAGCAGCCCGAAGCTGAAGACGGCGTCCAACGCGTCGGTGGCGATCGGCACCCGGTCGGCGTCAGCCCGCACGTACCAGATGTTGGGATGCCGCGGCGCATGCGCCAGCGCCTGGGCGTCGCGATCCATGGCAATCACCTGAGCACCGGCGGCTAGCTCGACGGAGGCGCGACCGGCGCCGCAGCCCGCATCCAGAATGAGACGCGCCGGGCGGAGCACCGCCATCCCGCGGGCGAGCACCGACACTTGAGATCCCGAATCAGCAGCGGGCGAGCCAGGCATCGTGCGCGTACCGTACCTTGACCAGCTCGTCGCTGCGATTGCGCTCGGCGGGCGAAAGCGCGCCCGGCTGCGGCGCAATGCGCAGCCGCTCGGCAACGCCCTGCGTGAGGGCCTGCACCAGTTCGCCAATCGTCGCGGGCTGCGGCAAGACGTCGCGCAGGCCCGGCGGGCAAGCGTTGGGCGCGGACGTGTGGGTGAGCGGGTGAATGTCCAAATCGTGGGACATCACCAGGCTGCCGTGCTGCAGCACGCCGCCGTGCACGCGGCCCTGGGCGCTGGCAACCATCTTGTGTTCGCCAACCCACAGCTCGTGTCCGCTCGGTGACCAAAAGCAGAGGCCCGGCAGCGTCTCCTCGGCCGCTTGTGCGGGGGCGCCGGTCTCTGGCGCCAGCCCCAAGGCTTCCAGTCCGGCGGCAAGCCCCTGCGTCAGTGCCGCATAGGATGCCCGCACCCCGCCTCGCACCAATCGATGCCGCCGCGGCACGGCCATCGCATAGGTGAGCTCGTCGCTGTGCAGCAGGGCCGCGCCGCCGGTAATCCGGCGCACGACATCGATGCCGCGACGCCGCGCCAGCGAGCGGTCCACGAGGTGCAGCGGCTGGTGATAGCCGAGGGAAAGCGCACGCGGCCGCCAACTGTAGAAGCGCAGCGTGGGTGGAGCGTCGCCGCGCTGCACGGCCTCCGCGATGGCTTGGTCGACCGCCATGTTCCGCGCACCGGTCGCCGCCGGGTCAGCGAGCAGCCGCCACGTCTCCATGCCCTCCGGACCCTTTCGTCACGAGTCGCGCCGTCTAGAATGACAGCGCAGCCCCCGTAGCTCAGTGGATAGAGCGCCGGCCTCCGGAGCCGGGCGCGCGCGTTCGAATCGCGCCGGGGGTACCCACAGCCTAGCCGGGTGGGGCCGCGCCGTCGTCGTCGCCCGGGGGGCGTGCCGTCGGCCGGCGTTCGCGCAGGCTATCCGCCACCAGCACGATCAGTCCCGCGCCAATGGCCAGGTCCGCGAAGTTCAAGAAGCCGACGAACGGCGCAATGTTGAGATAGTCAAAGACCGCGCCTAAGCGCAGACGGTCAATCACATTCCCGAATGCACCGCCGAGCAGCAGCGCAAAGGCGGCAACCAGCCACCACCGCCGCGGCGGGCGTGCGGCGACGTAGGCGGCGAAGCCCACGCCAATCGCCACGGTGAGGATCAGGATAGGCGCGGGATGGTCGCTGAACAGCCCGAAGTTGACGCCGGGATTGCTCACTCGCTGCAGGGTGAACACCGGCCAGATCGTGGCCCCACCGCGCGGGAGCACGGCGTCCACGATGAGCTTGATGGCCTGATCCACGCCGGTCACGACAAGACCCAGGCCGAATGTCGCCAGGCGTGCACGCCTCGCGTAGGCGCGACTAGCCATTCGGTCCCTCCGCTGCGTCGCCGCGCGGCGATTCCAGCCCGAGTACCGTCCTTCGCTCGTCATCGTCCATCGGCGGCGCCGCTGGTCTCTCGTGAGGGTGCGGCTGGCGACCCGGGCATCTGGCGGCAATCGATGCCAGCGCGGCCGCCCTAGCCTTCGCGAATCTCGATGGACGTGATGGTGATGGTCTCCTGCGGCCTGGATCGTTCGCCGGTGCCGGCCACGCCAACGGGGACCGCCTCGATCTTGGCCAGCGTGTCCTCGCCCTCCACCATCTGCCCGAACAGCGAATAGTCCGGCGAAAGGCGATCCAGGGCCGTGAGATCGTCAAACACGATGAAGAACTGGGAGCCGTTCGAATTTGGCCGACCCGTGTTGGCCATCGCGAGGCTCCCGCGGACATAGGGGCGCTGGGGCGGCTCAATGGCAAACGTGTACCCGGGCCCGCCGGTTCCGATGCCGGTGGGGTCCCCGCTCTGCGCCATGAACCGCGGTATCAGCCGGTGGAACACCACACCGTCGTAGTACTGGTTGCGCGCCAAGACCACGAAATTGTTGACGGCCAGCGGGGCTTCCGCCGGCAGCAATTCAAAGGTCATCTCGCCCAGATTGGTCGTCACGACGGCCGTGTACGACTCTTCGGAATCGATCTGGATCTCTGGATAGGCGTCGTAGGTCAACACGCGCTCCTGGGTTTCGGGCAACGGTTCGGAGTCGCCCGCGGGCGGCGCCTCGGCCTGGCCGCAGGCTGCTGCGGCGAGCACTCCAAGCGCCAGCAGGCTGCGGACGATGCTCCTCACGGGCCCTCCGCAGCCTTCGGTTCACTCCGGCGATTCTAGCCGTTTGTGCTGGGCTGCCCGGACCTGTCAGGACGTCGCTTCTGAAGACTTGGGTCTCGCGGCGTCGCGTTTTCCGTGTGGTAGTTTGACTGCTGTATAAACTGTTGCCTTAGAACGTTACCAAGGTGTCCTCGCGTTTACTGAAGCGGCGAGGGCGGTGCCGTGCGAGTGAGAAGCGACCTGATGCATTTCCACCATCAGTCTGATCGTGGGCCAGCGCGCGGCTTTGCTCTTTCGAACCCGAGCGAAAAGGAGATTGGCATGCGGAAGCCAAGGTGGTGGCGCAGGAGCCTTATTGTCCTGGCAATTTCGGTCGGCGCTTTCATGGCGCTGCCGGTCGCGCACGCGCAGCAAGTGTTTGTGTCCGGCGCCGTGGTGGCGCTGGAGGGCACGCCGCATCTGTGGATTGCCGACGACCAGGGCGTCTTGCACTTGGGCGGCGACACCCGCGCCTTGTCCGGCAGGCATATCAACTGGAATGCCCGCACCGAGGTCAGCTTGGCGGGATTGCGCGCGCTGCCCAAGGGCGATCCGTGGCTTTCGGCCGGTCTGTTGAAACAGGGCGATCCGATCTATCTGGTCAAATGGGAGACCGAATGGCCGCAGCCGCGCCTACTCCACATCCAGTCCATCGCCGACGTGGAGATCTTTGGCATCAATGAGTCGAACTATGGCAAGTTCGTCCTCGACGTTCCGACCTGGGAGGCGCGGTACGGCATGTCCGTGGCCAGCCTCCAGCGAGCAGAGTTGCCGGCGGCCGTGCCTGGCGCCGGCACGATGCCCACGACGCCGACGACGCCCACGACGCCCACGGTCCCAGCGTCGTCCGCCTTGCCCTACCAGCGCATCAACGGCTTCGACGTCGGAGCTGGAACCATGAACCTGCCGCAGGGCACGGTCACGCTCAGGCTCCAGTTCGGCGGCTGGGGCGTTGGCCCGGTGACGGTGACCTATGGGCTCGAGGGCGGCGCGACGACCCACTTGCTCAATAACGCTCGAGTGCCCTACTACAGCGAAATAGACATCAACGTGCCGCAGGCCGGCACCTACGCCTTTCGAGTGACCGCCCCCCGAGACTGGCGAGTCTGGGTTGGCCTTGAGCCCGGACTCCCATCCGTGCCCCTGCCGATGCAAGGCTGTCGGACAACGGTGCAGTGGCACCGGGCCGGCAATGGCATTCACCGTGCCAGCTTCAGCTGTGGCAGTTCCCAGGTGGACGGCACGTCATATTCCGACATCAACACCAAAGACAAATTCTGGGCGGTTTGGTTCCGCGACAAGAAATTCTTTGCCGTGACGTCGACGGGAGCCAGTTTCACGGCTACTGATGCGTCGATTCCGTTTCAAATCCTCAGGGGATACAACGGCGGCGCCGGCGAGCTGAGCTTGCCCGTGGGCAACGTCACCATCATGATCGAGTACGGCAACTGGTCCGAGGCTCCGATCACGTTGGTCATCAACTCGCCCAACGGCGCGCAGACCCGCCCGCTTGACGGTGCACGGGTTGGGTATCGGACGAATGTGCCGATTAGTGTTGCGCAGGCTGGAGTTCACGGTATTCAGGTCGACGCGCAGGGCGCTTGGCGGCTCTGGGTCGGCGTTGAGGCCGCGTCGACAGTCGACGAACTCGCGGAAGTCGACGTGCCCGCGTCCGGCTGTAGCACGAGTAGTAAGTGGAAAGAGGTTGACGGCTACTACCGGGCGAGGTTCGAGTGCCCGTCGTTCAATCTGCGCGCCGTGCACTATCCCGGCCTGGCCAAAAGCGACGGCTTCTGGGTGATTTGGACGAACGGGAACGTGTTGCACCGCATCACCTTCCACAAGACCTAACGAGCCGGCAGCGGTCGGCGAGTGAGGGGATCAGCCCTCGCCGGCCCCGCGCCTGCGGGCGCGGGGCCGGGCGGGTGGCTATGCGTGGTGGGCCCAGTGCTCCTCGCGCATCACGCCACGCTGGTACGCGAGGTATTCGTCGCGCGTCATGAGCGGTTCGAAGTCGTCCACAATGCGCCGCGCGGTGCGCGCGCCGTCGCCCAGCAGATCCACGGCCATCCACGCCAATGCCTTGGCCGGCTCCACGTAGGCCATGTGCGAATCGACGATGTCCCAATCGGTGGCGTGATTGGTGCCGGTGGCGCCCGCCATGCTGGGATGCAAGGCCGGCATGATGTGCGACACGTCGCCCATGTCCGTCGATCCGGTGCGGTGGCCCAGCCGCTTGATCCCGTCATCGCCGTGAACATCTCGCTGGTTGGCGAGAAACAGGTCGGCCATGGCGCTGTTGTTCACCAGCGGCAGATAGCCGGGCAAGTTTCGGATCTCGACTTCGGCGCCTAGGGCCATCGCCCCCGCTCTGAGGGCGCGGTCGACCGTGGCCGAGGCGGCGTCGATGACGTCGGTCGTCTTGCCGCGAACATAGGTTTCCAGCCGAACGTCGGCGGGAATGACGTTCACGAGGTCGCCGCCGTGCGTGATGATTGGGTGCACGCGCACCGCGTCCTCATCGCGAAATGTCTCGCGCAGCGCGTTGATGCCGGCCATGCCAAGTTGGGCGGCGTAGAGCGCGTTCACACCCCGTTCCGGCGCGGCGCCGGCGTGCGACGCCACCCCGACATAGCGAATCTGCTTGACCACGCAGCCGTTGTTCGAGGCCGTCACGGCGGCCATGCCGTTTGCGTCGGGCTGGGCGTGGGTGTGAATCATCATCGCGAGATCGACATCGTCGAACTCGCCGCGGGCGATCAGCTCGGGCTTGCCGCCCAAGAACTCCAACTCGCCCGCGAGTTGAAGGCCGTAGCGGTATTCGACTTCGACATACTCCTCCGCCGGCACGGCCATCAGGACGATCGTGCCGCTCAACTCACGCTGAACCCGCGGGTCGCTCAGCGCCGCGGCGGCGCCCATGAGCCCCGCGATCTGCGCGTTGTGCCCGCAGGCGTGCGCGGCGTGGGTGGCCGGATCTTCTCGCGGGTGTCCCGGTACCGTCAGCGCGTCAAGCTCGCCAATGAGCGCCAACGTGGGACCCGGACGCCCGGTCTCGATTCGCGCGGATACGCCGGTGATCGCCAGGCCCGTGCGGTGGTCCAGCTCGAGTTCGGCAAACGTCTGCGCCACGAGCGCCGCGGTCTCGAACTCTTTGAAGCCCAACTCGGGCCGCCCCATGATGGTTTCGCCGATCGCGATGATCTCGTCTTGTCGGTCGTCGATCGCGTCCGCCACGCGTTGCTTCAGGTCTGTGATGGTGGTCATGGCGCCTCCGGGGCCTGGCTGTTGGGCTGAGCAGCGGGCCGATTCAGTGTGCCAGCCGCGAATCCTCGGCGCTGGCGGCCGCCTCGCACGGCGGCTCGTCGACAGGCACGAACCCACGTGCCACGCGAGCCATCAGCATGCTGCCCACCGCGGCCAGACCCAGCGCCGTGGCAAACGCCGCCACCGGTCCGCCGGCCACCAGAACGGCGGCTCCAACGAGCGGGCCGGCGATGCCCAGGATGCCGAGAATGAGCCAGAAGCTGGTTGCGAACGCATCCACATCCTCGGGTCGAGCCAGCGACGCCAGTGACGTCTGCCAGCCCACGTCCCCGGCCGCGAAATTCAACCCGATGGCCGCATACGCTGGTGCCAGCAGCCACAGGCTGTCCGCCTGGATGGCCACGATGAACAGCGCCGCGACCACCAGCTTGAGCAGATTGGACATCCAGACGACGAATGGCCCGGAACGCCGGTCGCTCACGGCGCCCCAGAGGAGATATCCCGCCGCCCAGGTGACGCTCTGGATCAGCGCCAGCACGCCGACGATGGTGAAGGAGGCGTCAAACGTGTCCACCAGCACCACCGCGATGGTTGGCTGGATGAGCAAGTCGCCAAACAAGGCGACGTTCGAACTCGCGGTATAGCTGCGAAACCGTCGGTTCGCCAGGGTCTGCCGAAACATGCGCCACGGCGGTGGGCGGACCTTCGGGGCACGGGGCGGCGCCCTGATTCGAAACAGCGCCAGGGCCCCCAACGCGCCGGCAACGGCGCCGCCGGCGAACACGGGGCCGTAGCCCACCGCGTCCATCAGGCCCCCGGCGAGCGGCGACACCAGCAACACCACCACCGCCATGGCGGCCTGCGCCGCGCCAATGAGCCTGCCCCGCACGCGCCGAGGGAACGCCGACTGCGTCACCCCCACGTAGATCGGGACGCCCATCATGGCGATGATCGACCACACCAGGAGCATGATCAAAAACGGTCCTGCCTCGTCAATAAACAGCGCGGCGACCAGCACCAGCCGCCCGATGGTCCAGAGCGCAGCCACCGCTCGTTCCGGTTGGACGGCTCGGAGGACATAGGGACCGGCGATTGCCACGATGCCGCCGATGAATTGCACCGCGACGGTCAGTGCCACGGTGACTTCGTCGCCGCCGATGCGGCGGACGACGACCGCCATGTAGCTTCCGACGCTGCCGACGAAGACTCCCGCCAGCAACCAGTGAATGAGGGTGGCGCGGAAATTGCGCCGCACGTCCGGGGCCAGCCCCGCGTTCAACTCGGCGATGCCCGGCAGGCGCAGCGGCGCGCGCCCAACCCTGGCGGTAACACGACCCAAGGGCGCCGACGGCGCGCGACGTGCCTTCACCCGGCCCCGCACGAGGCATCACCCGCACGATGCGAGCAAGGGCATCGTACTCGCTCGCGAGAAACCCGGGCGGCTAGTTTGTGGCTATGGGCGGCTCACCCACCGACACGCCAGTTGAACTCGTCCGTGCGCGTCCCGTCCGAAAAGATGAGTCGAAATCTCCACACATGGTCGAGCAGCACTCCGCCAATGGCTTCCACGACCTTCGCGAATTCCTGACTCACATCCGCCGGGGTGGCGTCGCCCGCCTCGAAGGCGATCATCGTCATCCCATCCGGCGCTACGCTGGGCAGGTCCACCTCGACTTCGAGCACGCCGGTGCGAACCGCGAATTGTCGGATGCGCCACGACCAGAAATGCTGCTTGATCGCCACAATGAAGGGCATCGCCGCGGTGTCATACCGTTCCGGATCCCACGCAATGGGCGTGCCGTTATATGCGCCGGGACAATCCTCGACGTTCCAAGGGGGTCCGGGCTCCATGGTGGTCATGAGAAGGGCGGCGACCTGGGCGAAACGCGACATGGGGATCGTACGTTAGTGGCCGGTAACTCACGTCCTGCCGATCCGCGGCCCATCTTCCCGCGGGACGCGCCCCCTTCCCCCTCTCGGGGCTGGGGACTCGCCGAGCTGCATGCGCACACCTCCGCCAGCGACGGTGTGCCGTCCCCGGGCGCCCTGGTCCGCCGGGCCGACGAGCTTGGCTTGGACGTGCTGGCGGTCACCGACCACGACACGATCGACGGCGCGCTGCGAGCGCGCGACATCGCGGCGGCCACCGACGCGCGGGTCGAGGTCATCGTGGGGATGGAGGTCACCACTCGGCGGCAGGATCACGTGGTGGGGCTGTTTCTGGAGCATCCGGTGCCGATCTTCCGCCCGCTGGTCGAGACGGTGGAGGCCATTCAGGCGCAGGGCGGGTTGGCCATCGTGGCGCACCCGTTTCTGGGCGTGCCCACGTCCATCTCCGCCAAGAGACTCCTGCGCGCGCTCGCACGAGTGCGGTTTGACGGCATCGAGACCGAGAACCAGTACTTTCGGGAACGCACCCGCGCCGACGCGCGCCGGTTTCAGGAGACGCACGCCGAGCGGGTGGGCGCGGCCGTGGGCGCCACCGATGCCCACTTCGGAGATCTCGGCCGGGCGCTGACCCTCTTTCCCGGCCACACGGCGGCCGAGCTTCGCGCGGCGATCGGCGAACGCGCCACGCTGCCCGCGCGCGGCGGCCTGCAGTACCCACGCCCGGCGTTGGCCGACCACGGGCGCAATCAATTCCGGAGCCTGGTCAAGCTGCCGGTCATGCGCGCCCGCACGCTATGGCGTCAGCGCCGCGGAACGGGCCCTTAGCCTCACCGCCGCCGCCCCGGCGGCTGGCGGCGCACGTCGGGCGCTCCTGGCGCGCCCTGGCCGCGGACGGCGCGGTGTACGCGCGGGAGATGCGCCGCTTCTCACGCAACGCGCGGCTCCTGCTGCTGAGCACCCTGCTTGGGGCATTCAGCGCCGGCGTCTTCCGCGTGGCCTACAACCTCTATGTGCTGGAGCTGGGCTTCACCGCCGCGGATGCCGGTCGTCTGGTCACGAGCGCCAGCCTGGCCGCCGGGCTGGCGGCGATTCCGGCCGGACTCCTGGCGCTTCGGGTGGGCGCGAAGCCGGTAATCCTCGGCGGCGCCGTGCTCCTTGGCGTCGGGACGGCGCTGCAGGTGACGCCGTTCGGCTACGGCTACCTGGTGGCGGGCGCGGCTCTCGGAGGCTTGGGCGGCGCGCTGTGGAACGTCGTCATCGCCCCGCTATACGCGGGCAGCGCCGACGACGAGGGTCGGAGCTATCTGTTCACCGTGGCGGCGATTGTGTTCCTCGGCATGAGCTTTGCCGGGAACGCCGTCGGCGGGTGGGCGCCGCGCGCGCTGGCGGACGCGACGGGCTGGCCGGTGTGGGTGGGGTTCTTCGCCGTGCTCAGCGCGGCGGCGCTCTACGGCGGGCTGGGGTTCTTTCCGCTGTTGGGGCTGCGCGCGCCGTCGGCTCGGATCGATCGATCGGCGTTCGGCGCCCTGCGCGGCCAGGTCAACGCGATCGCCCGCCTGCTCATCGTGCACGTCGTCATCGCCGTCGGGGCCGGCCTCACCATTCCGTTCCTGAACGTGTACTTCACCCGACAGCTGGGCTTGAGCGAAGCCCAGTTCGGACTGCTCGCGGGCGCCGGACTCATGACCCGGCTGGGCGCGTCGGTGTTCGGCCCTATCGCGGCGCGGCATCTGGGCAAGGTGACGGCCATCGTGGTTGCCCAGTCGGCCTCGATTCCGCTGCTGCTGGCCATGGGCTTGCTGCCGTGGCCGCTGGGAAGCTCCCTCGCGTTTCTTGCTCGTGGCGCACTCATGAACATGACGGCCCCAGTGCGCGGCGCCCTGTACATGGAGCGGGTCACCGAGGCCGCGCGTCCGGCCACCAACGCCTGCCTGCTGCTAGCGTGGAACCTAGCCTGGGCCGGCGCGGCCGCCGTCGGCGGCGTGCTGGCCGAGCAACTGGCGCTGGCGGTCGCCGTCATGGTCACCGCCGCCTGCTACGCGCTGGCCAACGGGTTGATGTGGCTGCTCTGGCGCCGTCGAGCAAGCGCGGCGTAGTCCGGCGCGGGCCGCCTGCCCGTGCCCCGATGCCGGGCGGCTAGCCGGCGGCGCCCTCCGCCGGCCGCTGCTTGGGCGCGGGAGTGGGCTCCGTCGGCGGGTTCGGGCTGGTCGTGGGCGCTGCCGGCGCCGTCGTCGGACCTGGCGGCGCGGGCTGTGGATCGCTTTGCGCCGCGGGCGTACGCCCCTGGTATTCGTCGACGTAGCGCTCAAAGGCCTCCGCATCGAGAGTCTCGACCTCGATCAGGGTCTCCGAGAGCTTCTCAAGCAGGCCACGATTTCGCGCCAGCATGTCCTGGGCGCGGTGATGTGCGTCATCGATCAGATGCGAAACCTCACGGTCAATCGTCTCGGCAACCGCTTCGCTGTAGTTGCGCTGCTCCGCGATGTCCCGCCCCAGGAACACCAACTCCTCCCGGCGACCAAACGCCCGGGGACCGAGCTTGGTGCTCATGCCGTACTGCGTGACCATGCGGCGCGCGATCTCGGTCGCCATCTGAATGTCGTTGCTGGGCCCGGTGGTCATCTCCCCGAACACCAGCAATTCGGCGGCGTGGCCGCCCATCGCCACCGCCAGCTGGTCCTCGAACTCCGACTTGGACAACAGGTGGCGATCCTGCGAGGGCAAGAACCGGGTATAGCCCCCCATCTGGCCGCGAGGCAGGATCGTGACCTTGTAGACGGGGTCGGCGCGCCGTAGCAGATGGGCCACCAAGGCGTGCCCGATCTCATGGAAGGCCGTGACGCGCTTCTCGTGTTCGCTCATCACCCGGCTCTTGCGCTGGGGACCGGCGATCACTCGGTCGATGGCCTCCTCCAGCTCGAACATGCCCACGGTCGTGCGGTTGCGGCGGGCGGCCAGAATGGCCGCCTCGTTGAGCAAGTTCTTCAGGTCGGCGCCCGAGAAGCCGGGCGTCTGCCGCGCAATGGTTCCCAGGTCCACGTCCTGCTCGATAGGCTTCTCGCGCGCATGCACGCGCAAGATCGCTTCGCGTCCGCGAATGTCCGGCAGATCCAGCACCACGCGGCGGTCGAAACGGCCGGGCCGCAGGAGGGCGGGGTCCAGCACGTCCGGGCGGTTGGTCGCGGCCAGCACGATCACCGTTTGATCCGTGTCAAAGCCGTCCATCTCGACGAGGATTTGGTTCAGCGTCTGCTCGCGTTCGTCGTGGCTGCCGCCCAGGCCCGCGCCCCGCTGCCGGCCAACGGCGTCGATCTCATCCACGAACACCAGGCTCGGCGAGTTCTGCTTGGCTTTCTCGAACAAGTCGCGCACCCGCGAGGCGCCCACGCCCACGAACATTTCCACGAACTCGGAGCCGCTGATGTTGAAGAACGGCACCCCGGCCTCCCCGGCGACGGCTTTCGACAAGTGCGTCTTCCCGGTGCCCGGCGGGCCCACCAGCAGCACCCCGCGCGGGATTTCCGCGCCGATCTTGGTGAACTTCTCGGGGTACTTGAGGAACTCCACCACCTCGGCCAGCTCCTGCTTGGCCTCGTCCACGCCCTGCACGTCCTTGAACGTCACGCGCGGGCGGTTGCCCGTCACCATGCGGGGGCGGCTCTTGCCGAAGCTCAGCGCCTGCGAATTGGAGCCTTGGGCTTGCCGCATCATGAACACCAGCAACCCAACGAAAATCAGCAGCGGCAAGATCGAGGTCAGGATGCTGATAATGGTTGGGGCGGGACTGGGCGCCTCGAATTGGACGGCGACCTGCTGGCCATTGACGTTGAGCCCCCGGTTGGCGAGCGCCTGGTCGATGTCAAAGCGATCGTTGACCACGGCGCTGACGGCGGAGCCGCCGACTCTGGCCACGATGCGGTTGGCGCTCACCAAGATCTCGGGCTGAGAGCCACTGTCGGCCGCGGCTTCGACCCGGCTCAGCAGCTCGCTAATCGGCACGACCTGCTGATTCGGCTGTCCGGGGTTGAACATGACGAACAGCACAACCAGAATCGCCACGGCCAGTACGAGATACATGAACCCGTTGCGCACGAGCCGGTTATTCATGAATCGAGGATCTTTCGTGCGGGAGTGCGACGGGCCGCGATAAAGACGCGAGTTGCCGGCGGAACGGCCAGTATATCAAGGTAGGGCCTCGCGGCATTGTGCCCGGCGCGGTCACCACGGTTCGAGTCTCGCGCAGTCCAGGGCTGCAATCCGTAGGATTCACGCCCGTGCATCCGGCGGGCGGATCGCATCCCAGCGCGCATGCAGCGCCACGACCATGCGTGCGTTTGGACGCGGCGCAAAGCCCTCGTCCCGCCATACGCCGGGCACGCAGACGGCCGAGCCGTCGACGTCGAGCACCGGCATGCTCGAGGCGATGTCGGCGGCCACCCCGCGGCTGCGGAGCAGCCGTGCGAGGTCGCGCGTGTCCTGGCCGCGAGCCAGGCGAACGCGCTCACGCGGCGCCGGGGCGCGCAGGGTGAGCGTGCGGCCCTGCAGCCGCTCATGGTCGAGCGCGCATCCGTCCAGCGCCACGCCATGCCCCACAGGCGAGCCGCCCTCGATCAACTCGGCGATGACCGATCCGCCGGGCACTCGCGCCTCGCCCGGTACGGTCACCGAAACAGGCGGCCGCCATGTCGGATCGCGCACGCGCTCCGGGTACAGCACCACCGCCCCATCCCGCACAAAGGCGTGCGTTCCGTCAGTCAGATCGACCCATCGCCCATGCGTGTCGTCGCGCAGCGCGCGGGCCACGGCGCCGAGCTGCGCCGCCCCAAGCTGTCGCCTGCCGCCCAGGGCACGAACGGCGGCGACGAACGTCGTGGGGAACAATCCCTCCGGCACCGCCGCGCGCTCCGGATGCAGCGGCATGCGAAGGCCGTCGGCGGGCTGCACGTAGAGCGGAAGCCCGTCGACCTCGCCGGCGAGAACCTCGGCGCCGCGAGCGATGGCGTTCACCGCCCCGGGATAGATGTCGTCCAGCAGCGGCAGGGCTTCGTGTCGGACGCGATTTCGCCGGAACTGCGGCGTCTCGTTCAGCGGGTCACGGTCGACGACGAGTTCACGGGCCCGCACGTAGGCCGCGATGTCGTCGCGCGAGACCGGGAGCAACGGCCGCAGAATCTCGCCGTCGTCCGCCCGCATCCCCGCAAGCCCGCGCAGCCCGGATCCGCGAGCCAGATTCATGATCACGGTCTCGGCCTGGTCGTTGCGGGTGTGGCCGGTGGCGATGCGCGCGGCCCTCTCGCGCCGCGCAACGTCTCTGAGGAACGTCCACCGGGCGCGGCGGGCGGCGTCTTCGGACGGTGCGTCCTCCGTCCCGCCGACCGGATAGTCGCGGGGCGTGCCGGCGGTCACCGGAAGGCCGGCGTTGCGTGCGTGCCGGACCACGCGTTCCGCCACCTGCCCGGCTTCGGCGCGCAGTCCGTGGTTCAAGTGCGCCACGTGCACGGCCGGTCCGCCTCGGCGCCGCGCGGCCACTAGACTGTCGAGCAGCACCATTGAATCCGGCCCGCCGGAAACGGCCGCGACGACCACGTCGTCCGAATGCAGTCCGGCGCGCCCCAAGGCACGGAACACCCGATCCTGCAGTTGGCGAACGTCTCGGCGGGGATGAATCGCGGGCTCCGGGGACCTGTTACTCGCCCGTGCTGCCAAATCCTCCACGGCTCGTCGTACCCTCCGGTTCGCCTTCCACCCACTCCGCCGTCTCAACCCGGACCAGTATGGCCTGGGCGATGCGCGCCCCGCGCTCGACTTCTATCGGGTTGTCGGTGGGGTTCCAGAATTGGACCTGAATCTCGTCCTCGGGCCCGCAATAGTCGCGGTCGATGATGCCGACGCCGTGAGCCGCGACCAGCCCGGTGCGCCGGGCCGTGCTGCTGCGGGCGACCACCAGGATCATGCATCCGGGGGGCGCGGCGATGATGACGTTGCCGGGGATGAGGCCGATCGCCCCGGGCTCAATGCGCGTGGTCTCGCGGGTGATCAAGTCGAAGCCGACGGAACCTTCGGTGGCGTAGCGGGGCAGGGGAAGCGTCGGATCGACCCGCGCAATGGGCACGCGCATAGTCGGTCAGTCTAGCGGGGCTGCCCCGCTCAATCGCCGCCGGATAGGAGGGCGATCCAGCCGCTGAGATATCCGATCTCAATGGGTTCCGGCTCTGGCGGCGGAACCGTCGGTATCGGCAACGGCGCCGGTCTGGGGCGGTCCTCCACCTGGCCCTGCAGCACGACGGCCTGGTCCCCGGGGTTCACCAGCCCAAGCTCGCGCTTGGCCATCTCCCGCAACGCCGGCAGCGAGCGGGCGTATTGCAACTGCTCGTCGAGGCGTTGATTCTCAAGCTCGGCGGCGCTGATCCGCTGCCGCAACTCTTCGACGCGCTGCTGCGCCACCTGTTGGGTGGATGAACCGCTGGCCTCCTGGATGATCACCACCAGGACGGCGATCAGCGCCAGCATCGCCAGCGACCGGAGCAGGAATTGCGTTCGAGAGGCCACTCAGGCCCGCCGATCCAGCTCGGCGTACGGCCCGACCGGCGACGTTCGGCCGTGGGTTGATCTGCCATGGACGCACGGGGACTGCCCCCTCACCCCAGCCCTCTCCCGCCAGGGGAAAGGGGGCCGGACGCGGGTCCGGGTGCATTGCGTTCGCACGGCGGCTACTCGACCGTCACGGACTTGGCGAGATTGCGCGGCTGGTCGATGTCCGCTCCAAGCCATACGGCCACGTGATAGGCCAGCAACTGGAGCGGAATCGCGGTCACGATCGGCGCCACCGCCTCCGCCGTCTTGGGAACGTACACCACCTCGTCGGCCGTCGCGCCCGCCTGCTCGTCGCCCTCCGTGGCAATCAGGATCACCGGGGCGCCGCGCGCCCGGACCTGCTCGACGGCGTTGAGCGTCTTGTCCCGCAGGGGACCCGCGGTGGCGACGGCGACCACCGGCACGTCGGATTCGGCCAGGGCGATAGGGCCGTGCTTGAGCTCGCCGGCGGCGTAGCCCTCGGCGTGGATGTATGAGATTTCCTTGAGTTTCAGCGCGCCTTCCAGCGCCAGCGGGAACGCCTGACCGCGCCCGATGTAGAGGAAGTCGCAGAAGCGGTGGAAGCGGCGGGCCAGGGCCTCGATCTGCGGCTCGCAGGTCAGCGCGCGCTCGACGTGCTCCGGCACGTGCGCCAACGAGGCGAGATGGTGCCGCAGCTGCTCGCGGCTGAGCACGCCGCGGGCGAGGCCCAGCTGGCACGCCAGCAAATGCAGCGACGCCAGCTGAGAGGTGAAGGTCTTCGTCGCGGCCACGCTGACTTCAGGACCCGCGTGCATATACATCACCGCGTCCGCCTGACGCGTCGCCTCACTGCCCACCACGTTGACGATGCCCACCACCGTCGCCCCGCCCCGCTTGGCGCGCCCAATGGCGGCCAGCACGTCCGCGGTCTCACCGGACTGCGTGATCGCGATGACCAGGGTGCGCGGGCTCAGCGGGCCGGCGCGATAGGCGAACTCCGAGGCGATCTCACAGGTCGCCGGCAGGCCGGCAAAGTCCTCGATGTAGTCCCGCCCAATCAAACCGGCGTGCCAGGCCGTGCCGCTGCCAACCAACACCACGCGCTCGATTTCGGCGGCGGGCATGGGCAGCCGGAAGGACGGAAACCTCAACTCGATGGGATCGAGCGTGATGCGTGGGCGAATCACGGACGCCAGGGTGGTCGGCTGCTCGTGGATCTCCTTGGCGAGGAAGTGCTTGTGGCCCGCCTTGGCGATCGAGAGCGGGTCCCAGGGAATGTCGATCGTGGATCGCGTGCGCGGCCGCAGCCGCAGGTCGGTGAATTGCGCCGCTCGGTCGGCGTGCACCACCGCCATCTCGTCGGCCTCGAGGACTTGGACTTTGTGCGTGTGGCGAATGACGGCCACCAGGTCCGAGGCGATGCAGGTAGTTTCCCCGTTGCGTCCCACGACGAGTCCCCCGGCCGCGCCCCGGCGTGCCGCGACGAGCAAGTCGGGCACGTCGGGCGAAAGCGCCACGATGGCGTGGGCCCCTTCGAGCTGCTCCACGGCGGCTCCGACGGCGCTGGCCAAATCGGCGCCCGCATCCAGCTCAAGTCCGATCAGGTGGGCGATGACCTCGGTGTCGGTCTCCGAGGTGAACGCGTGGCCGGACGCGAGCAGCCCGTCGCGGAGATCGGCAAAGTTGTCGGTGATGCCGTTGTGGACGATGACCACGCGCCCGGACCCGTCGCGGTGCGGATGCGCGTTGGCGTCGGTCGCCGCGCCGTGGGTCGCCCAGCGCGTGTGGCCGATGCCCATGGTCCCCTCGACGGGCTGGGCCTCGACCAGGGCCTCGAGGTCGTGCAGGCGCCCCGCCCGCCGACGCACGCTGACGCCGTCCGGACCCAGCACGGCAAGTCCGGCCGAGTCGTAGCCCCGGTACTCGAGGGCGCGCAGGCCGGTGAGAATGTGGCCGGAGGCGGGCTCGTGGCCGAGATACCCGACGATGCCGCACATCCGCATGCTCCAGGGAAGCCACGCCAGCAGGCGCGGTTATGTCAACTATACCGTCCGATGGGTCGCTTGAACAACGTTAACGGACACCCAGGCCGTGACGATCCCGCAATCTGGGGTCTACGGCCGGGCGACGCATGCGTCGCCCCTACGCTTGGCGTAGAGCCGGACGGGCGGGTCGGAGACCCGCCCCTACTGTGGTCAGGCTGCCTGGATGGCCGGTAGGGGCCGGTTTCAAACCGGCCCGCGCGCCGAACCCGCACGCATCGCCGGCGGTCGCCGGCAACCGGGGCGATCTAGGGCCAGGCGACGCGTCCCGTGCCGTAGCAGCGGGGGCAGCGGTGGGGACGCCCGCTGGGCAGCGGGCCGGTATGGCCGGCCTCAAGACCCCCTCCGTCGCAGACGGAACAGCGGCGCGAAAGCAGCCGCCGCCACACGGCCCACCACAGGCCCATGAACCAACCGCCGCCCTTATATCCCGGCGCGGAGTCGTTCACTCGGCGGGACGGCCCCGACGCAAGCCCCGACCCGGCGTTGCGCCCGTGTGCCGGCTGTCGTCGATCACGGCGGTACCGTTCACGATCACGTGGTCGATGCCGGTCGGCAGGCGCCGCGGCTGTTCGAAGGTAGCGTTGTCGATCACGGTGTCCGCATCGAACACCACCACGTCGGCCGCCATGCCGGGGGCAAGGACTCCGCGGTCCACCAGCCCAAAGCGCGCCGCCGGCATGCCCGTCATGCGCCGCACCATCGCCTCCAGCGGAACGACCCCGAGCTCACGCACCCAGCGGCCCAGAAAGCGCGGATAGGTGCCGTAGGTGCGCGGGTGCGGCGCGTCGCCCAGCAGGATGGCGTCGCTGCCCACCATGTGGCTTGGGTGACGCATGATCTGCGCAAAGTCGTCGTCCGTCTGGTCGTTGAAGAACACCGACGCGGCCCGCCCGCGCTCCTCCCGCACCAGATCGACCAGGAATGCATGCGGCTCCAGATCCCGCTCGTCGGCCACCTCGCCGAGCATGCGGCCCTCCAGGTGGCGGTTGGGACCGATCGGCATGCTCGACAGCAGCGCGCGGTCGACTTCAAGCGCGTTGTCGCCGGCGCGGTTGGCCATTTCCGTCGCGATCCGCGCCCGCGTATCCGCGTCTTCCAGGCGACGCAGCATTTCCTGCGGCCCGCCCTCGAGCGCCCAATCGGGAAACGAGAAGTGCAGCAGTGAGCTGCCCGCGGGATAGGCATAGGTGTCGAACGACAGCGACACGCCGGCGCGAATGCCGCGGTCCGCCTCGTCCAGGTTCTCCCACCAGCGCTGACCGCTGCTGATGTAGTGCGAGATGTGGACCGGGCAGCCCGCGCGCCGCCCGATGGCCATGGTTTCACGAATGGCGTCGCGCATGCCGAGGATGTAGCGCATGTGCGGCACGTACGGCGCGTCGAATTCGGCGGCAACCTCGCTCAGGGCCACGAGCTCATCGGTGTCGGCAAAGGCGCACGGCTTGTAGTCGAGGCCGGTCGAGAGCGCGATCGCCCCGTCCCGGAACGCCTCGTGCGTGATCTGCTGCATGGCCCGCAGCTCCTCGGGCGTCGCGCGACGGTCCTCCCATCCGATCAGGGCCGCCCGCACGCAGCCGTGCGGCACGTGATGCGCCGCGTTGCAGGCCGCCGCGCCCTCGAACGTGTCCAGCCAGCCGGCGACGGTGGACCAGTCGTGGCTGATGGGCGGGTCGCCGTTGAGGGCGGCGAAATAATCGCGAAACGCGGGCTGCAACTCGTCGGCCAGCGGCGCGTAGCCGATCCCGTCCAGCCCCAGCAGGTCCGTCGTGACGCCCTGGCGCACCTTGGGCTCATGCGCCGGCTCGGCCAGCAGCATCAGGTCCGAGTGCGTGTGCACGTCAATGAATCCCGGACAGACCACGCGGCCGTCGGCCTCGATCTCTCGTGCGCCCTGATCCGGGACCAGCCCGACGGCGGCGATTCGCGTGCCATCGATGGCGACGCTGCCGCGGTGGCCGGGCGCGCCCGTGCCGTCGACGATGCTCGCGTTGCGGATCACCAGGTCATGCACAGGCATCTCCGGATGCGGCTGGTGGCGCGGTCTCGAAACCGGCCCGGAGGGATGGCGAATCGTAGCGCGCCCCGTCGCCGCGCTCGTAGGCCGCGAGTCGGCGATCGATTTCATCGGCGGCAAGCGTCGCGAAGCGCTCGGCCACGTCATCGCCGAACAGCGTCCGCCCGGCGGCCACGCGCTCCGCGGCGATTCGCTCGGCTTCGGCCGGGTCGTCCGGTCGCCCGTCGGCGCGGGCGAACACGCCCACGATCTCCGCCGGGCTGGTCGCAAGCGCCAGCAGATGCACCCACCGCGTCAGTCTGCCCAGCGGCTCCGCCGCAACGATCAGGTCCATCCCGCCCGGATCGAACGGATGCACCGCCGCCGCCGCGCGCGCCAGCGCCCCCGATGGATCGTTCCAGCCATGCTCCAGCGCGTAGGTGAGTCCCACCGTCGCTGCCCGGTCCGCGCGCCGTGCATGCTCACCGCAGACGAGGACGAAGACTTCGTCCACGGCCAGGTGCGCCAGGTAGCCCGCCACGTAGGCGGCCTGCGGGTCCGACACGGCGTCCGGGCGAGCCAGCGCGGGCCGGGCCGCGAATAGCTCCGTCGTCGCGCGTCCCCACGTTCCGGGCTCGCGAAACTCAAAGAAGTGGGTGGCCGCCCGACCCGTCTCGTTGCGTTCGCGCGCGTCGGGCGCCACAGCGCCGACGCAGAATTGGCTGAACTGCGCGTCGATGACCCGGCGCAGGCGGCCGCTCGCGCGGTCCGCCGCCTCGACGGCAAGCTGCAAGTGCGCGCGCGAAAGGGCCATTAGGCATTCCCTGTTACAGTACCCGCGAATCCAATATTCCCAGCATCGTGTTGGGCTGCCAAAGGGAGGCACGGGATGGAAGTTCGATGGCTCGTGTCTTACTGCCGATCTTTGGCTTGGTGGTGCTCGCCGGGGTAACGACCAGCGCCGTTTTCGCTGTCGCGTACGAGGGCGAGAGCTTCTGCCAGCATGCGCAGTCTTGGCCCAGCGGCTCGTATCTCGGCCAGATGCATCCTTTCCACGTCGATGTCTACCGGGGCTATGCGGCCGAGGTTGGGCGCGACCCCTGTGACCTGTGGGCGCTTGACCAACGCTATTCCGCCGTGCGCGGGCTGCGGGAGTTGGGCTACACGGTGTTCGGCCCTGGAGAATTTGCCTGGCCGGAACCGCCGGAACCAACGTTGGCGGTCGTCGCCCCCTCGGCCATCACCTACCAGGCGACGGCCGGGTATGGCCAGGACCGTGGCACACTCGACCTGTTGCCGGGGATACACACCGTGGCGTTTGAGTTTGAAGGCTGGCACCTCGGTGACGTGATGGTGACGGCCACGGGACACGATGGGTCGCCGGTGGTGGTTCACGACGGCCCCGTGCACCACAGCGGGGCCTTTACGTTCCGCGCCCCAATGGCTGGGGACTACGTGTTTGAGGTCGCCGCCGTCGGTGACTGGCGCCTGTGGGTTGGTGAGCCACCGATCCCGGTGAAACCCGACGTCGTGACCCGGGAGATTGAGATCGAGATCGAGGGTGATCCGTCCGTCGCGGCGTGTGAAGAGCTGCTATTCGGGTAGCCGGAAATCACCGGAGCGATGGTCGACAGACGGGCGCAGGAGGAACGCTGTGGCAATCACGATAGGGCATACCGGAGTCGTCGTGCGCGATCTGCCGCTCATGGAGCGGTTTTACGGCGAGATCTTGGGCTTGCAGGAAACTCGTCGCGTCGTCCGCGAGGGACCGTTCATCGACGGCATCACGGGTCTCACCGGCGTTGTGTTGCAGGCCGTGATCCTGGGCACGCCCGAGCATCCCAACGGCGTCGAGCTGATCAAGTATCCGAATCACCCCTCGGCCATCGTGCCCAAGGGGCCCAATGGCCACGGCATGAACCACATTCACTTCATCGTCGACGACCTGGATCCGATTCTCGCGGCGCTCGAGGGCCTGGGTCTGGACTACTGGGGATCGCCGCAGGACTGGCCCGACACTTGGAAGCGCGTCGTCTACGCCAAGGATCCCGAGGGCAACGTCATCGAGTTCACCGAGCGGCTGTAGGGCTGAGCCCGGCGGCGCTATTCGGAGGTCAACTCCTCCGCGTAGGCGAAGATCAACGGCGTGCCGCCGGTGTGCATGAAGGCTACGGCGTCCTGCTCGCTCAGCGCGCCGCTGCGCACGTCGTCCAGCAGCGCGGCGAAGGCTTTGGCCGTGTAGACCGGCTCCAGGAAGACGCCCTCGATTCGCGCGAGCAGCTTGATGGCCTCGATGCCGTCGGGCGTGGCGCCCGCATAGACCGGTCCCATGTAGGCGTCGGTATTCGAAATCTCGGCGGCGTCGAGCGTCAGGTCCAGCCCCAGCAGCTCGGCCGTCATGTTTGCCATCCGGGCCTGCTCGGGGGTGCGGCCGCCGGGCACTCTTAGCGGCGTGAACCCCCGGATCTGGAGGTCCAGACCAAGCGCGCGTACTCCAAGCTCCAGCCCGGCCTGCGTGCCCCCGCCGGACGCGACGTAGACGTGGCTGAGGGAGACGCCGCGTTCGGTCGCCTGCTCCACGGTTTCAATGAGGCACTCGACGTATCCGACGGCGGTGAGCGGCCCGTAACCCACGATGTAGGGACGACGACCCTGGTCCCGCAGCTCCCGCTCGACCCGCTGCATCTCGTCCTCCACGCCAAACATCTCGTCGCTGTCCACCTGCCGCACGTCGGCGCCCAGCAGCTCGGTGAGCAGGCGGTTGCCCTGCCGGTCGTCGCCGTGGATGCCGCGATTCAGCACCAGCACCACGTCCAGCCCGGCCTTGCGCGCGGCCGCCGCGCACTGGCGCGCATGGTTGGACTGGCGCACGCCGCCGCCCCAGACGATCACGTCGCAGCCCTGCTGCAGGGCGTCGGCCACCTCGAACTCGAACTTGCGGTTCTTGTTGCCGCCCAGGGCGCTGTGCGTCAAGTCGTCGCGCTTGATGAAGACCCGCGGCCCGCCGATGGCCTGGCGGAGATTGGTCAGCTCCTCGAACGGCGTGGGCAGATCGGTGAGGTGAAAGCGCGGCAATGCGGCAATCCGCCGTCGCAGGTCGGCCACCGACACCGGCACCGGGTCGCGGGTGTTCATGGGTGGAGTATCCCGATTTCGCAGACCCCAAGTATGCGCCGCGCGCATCTCGGGCGCCTGAAACTGATGGAGTATGCTACGCGCACCCGCCGGGCGGATTGGGCCGCGGGCGCGTAGCTCAGCTGGTTAGAGCGCCACGTTGACATCGTGGAGGTCAGAGGTTCGAGTCCCCTCGCGCCCACCAGACTTGACGGTAGACAGAACCGGGGCGTGGAGAGCCACCTCCTCGGCGTCCCTTCCCCCTATGGGAGCATCCTCCGGCATGGGGATGCTGTAACGCAGCAGAGCGTTGCCGGGCATGACGACGATCTCCTTCACGAAGCTCTCGATGAAGGCCCTACGCTCCGTCAGCTCGCTCTCGTTGAGGAACACGCTCAGGTCCCGGGCGTAGGCCGTGATGGTCTCCACGTCGTCCAAGACCTCCCTGCGCTGGGAGAGGATGCCCCTGGCCTCCTGCGCCGACGCCTCCAGCCTCTCCTGCCGCTCCCGGTGGTCCCTGATGCGGGGCTTGAAGTCCTCGATGTCCAGGTCCGTGGTCTCCGCCAGGTCGTAGAGTCGTCCCAGCCTGCGCTTCACGTCCTCAAGCTCCGACTCGATGGTCTGAAGTTTCTGGCGCTGCTCCTTGGCGATGCCGTCCATCTCCTCGTCCACCAGCCGAACCAGCTCCCGGATGTTGGACTCGGTGAGCACGTTCTCCCGTATCTTCCCCACCACCATCTCCTCGAAGCGACGGGCGTTGAGCCTGGGGGTCTCGCAGGCGTGCCTGCCCCGCTTCATGATGGACTGGCAGACGTAGTAGGCGTACTTTCCGCTCTTGGCGTCTTGGCCGGAGAGCGCCCCGTCGCACGTCCGGCACTTGACCATCCCGCTCAGCAGGTAGCTGCTCCCCACCCTGCGCGGATGCGTCTTCTTGGGGGCGCGTCGGCGCATCCGCCCGTTGACTCTCTTGAACTGGGCCTTGGTGACGATGCCGGGAAACGCCTTCTCCACTCTGACCGGCTCATCCTTGCCCTTCCCGCCGACGCCCCAGAGGAGGGTTCCCGTGTAGGCTTCGTTGCGGAGGATGATGTGGACGCCGTTCTTAGACCAGAGCCTGCCCGTGGGGTTGGCGATGCCCTCGGCGTTGAGGGTCTGGGCGATGTCCAGGATGCCCCTGCCCGACTCGGCCATGTCGAAGATGCGACGCACCACGGGAGCAGTGGCGGGATCGGGTTCCAGGGTAGGGCGCTTCTTGGCCCCGTCCTGCACCATGCGCTTGGCGTAGCCGTAGGGCACCCTGCTGGCGACCCAGAAGCCTCTTGATGCGGCCTCCCGCATCCCCCGGCGAACCTCCTCGGCAAGATTCTCCGAGTAAAATTCGTCCACCGACTCAATGATGGCCTCCATGAGCCTGCCGGTGGCGGAGTCGTCGGCGTGCTCGGTGATTGAGACGACGCGGACTCCCTTCCTTCTCAGCATGGACTTGAAGGCGACGGCGTGCTCCCGCTTGCGGGTGAATCGACTGAATTTCCAGACAAGAATCTCCGCAAACGGGGCTTCCGGCTTGCTGGCCTCGTCCAGCATCTTGCGGAACTCCGGCCTGTCGGCGATCCTGCCGCTTTCGGCCTCGTCGATGTACTCCCTTGCCACGACGTAGCCGTTCTTGTCGGCGTAGTCCCGCAATGCCCGCAGCTGGGCGGCCACGGACAGGTCCACGTCCTGCCGGTCGCTGGACACCCTGGCGTAGAGGGCGACGGGGGTCATGTCAGTCCTTTCGTTCATCTCTATCCTCCCTTGGTTTCGGTCTGTCTCTCTTGGCGTGAGCGCCGCCGCTGCATCCGTTCCTGTATTCGCCACTCCCGCTCCTCCATGTAGAGTCGTATGGCCTCACGGAGCAACTCGCTCACGGTACGCTGCTCCTCTGTCGCCACTTCCCTAAGCTCTTTCGCCGTCTCCGGCGGCAAGGAGAAAGTCACAGTATCAGTGTTTCTGGATTTGGTGGGCATGGGTCCACGGCCTGCCTTTACCGCACTGAGTCTTACTCTTATCATCTCGCAACCGCAACCTCGCCGTCAAGGGAGGCGTGCCAGAGCTTCGGGTACAGGCTGCTCCCGGTCTGTCTCGATGTCGTGGGGGTGTACAGGGATCGGCGTCAGTTGCAGAAATGCAAGTTGGGGCTGTTTTGAACCTGAAACCGGATGAACGGGAGGGGAGGTTGGCAGGTGAGCAAGCAATGTTTGGTCGGGGCGTGTTCCACGGCATGAGGGCGGAGTTGCAGAAATGCAAGTCGGCAAGACAGCCACATGGGAGCCACATCGGAGCAAGCGATGCCGACGCACTCTGAGACTGCGACAGAGAGATTGTTGACCGGTCACCCCGTCCAGAGCGTCCAACAGGTCGAGTATGGGATGATCGGCGGTCCCGCCAGTTCTGCAACGAATTGTACTTTTGGGAGCTGTTGGGGGCTGACACGGTAAGTAAGGGGAATGCCCTTTTGTCCCCTATAGGAAGTGTCGGGAACGGCTTTGGCGACAAGTTGGCAGCAAGTTGCGAGAGCTTCGGCGTCGGTAGGTTGAGGGTTGCGGGCAGGGCTGCGTAGCTATAAGCCGTAGCTGAGAAGCGAGGGAAGCGGGGGTGCGTGACGTGGCGGCGAAAACGGGCTGACCGGTCGGTTCTGCAACGATTGTACTTTTGCAGGCGGTAGCGGAGATGCGTGACCGGTCGCGTCTGCAAGTTGTCCCAGCAAAGCTGCTGGGACGACCCCTATTGGAAGCGTCGGGAACCGAAAAGACGGTCATTGTTGTACCTGATGCATCAGGGTCAGGGGCCTTCTGTGGAGGGAATTCGGCGGGTGTGGTCACTGTTGCACCTGGTACGTCAGGGCCAGGGGTCGTCTGTCGAGGGAGTACGGCGGGGGCAACATCCATGCGTCGCCCAGGACGCCATGCTCGGCGATGGCCTCTGCGTTGCTGGTGATGATGGGCACGTCGTCCTCTCCGTCGGCGATGTCGAGGAAGGCGGCCTCGTTGTCATGGGACTCGAAGACGAAGAGCACATAGGGCAGATGTCCCTCGTGGTCACGCTTCGCCCATCCACTCAGGAAGTACCGGCGGTAGGACCGCAGGCGTTTGGGGATGCGCTTCGGCGTGGTGGCCCTCCGCTCGAACTCCAGCAGGAAGGGACGCCACTCGCCCTTGTACTCCAGGGTGAAGGAGGCGTCGGGGTGGATCGCGTAGGTGGTCTGGTCGTGCCGGTAGCCGATGCTGGAGCGGTGGGTGGGCAGCAGGTCGAACAGGTCGTGGTCCGGGGAGTTGGCGACCTCGGCTGAGAGCATGGAAGCGAATCCTACGACGCCGGCGTGGTGGCGCAGCTGGGACTTCAGGGCGCGCAGGGCGGTCCCTGCGTAGACCGGAGGGTTTGCGTCCGTTGGTTCAGGGCTCCAGCGGTCGAGGGTGAGGCCGACAGCGGCCCGGTCCCGGCGGGCCAGATACGTCAGCCCCTCGTCGGTGAGCATGAGCAGGGAGCCGTCCTCCCGCATGAGACCGCGCTCACGGAGGGAGCGGAGCACCTGATTGACTCTGCGCAGGGTGACGCCGCCCATGAACCCCGCGAGCTGCTCACGGGTGCACAGGGGCCAGGCGGCCAGCAGATCCAGGGCGTCCTTCTCGGCGCGGGTGAGTTGGACTGCAAGGGAGTAGGTGATCTGCTTTGTGGGCTCCGGCATGGCGGCCTTCACACGGGAGGAGTAGAGGTCTTCCAGGTCGGGCCTCGGGTTGTCGCGGAAGAAGGAGTGGGACGAGTCCAGCAGCCGGTCCATCCAGGCCAGGATGCTCCTCAGGGATGCGCTGGGGTCGATGCGCACGGGAGGGTCGTTGCCCAGGCCGCTGCCGCACTGCTGCCAGACGGCGCCGGTGTGGGCAACGGCCAGAAGCTCCCCTTCCGTCGCCGCGAAGGTCCTGCGGTGCTCCGAGGGGTCGCTCAATGACCGGATGGCCCTGCGGGTGGCCTGGTCTGCATGGGTCAGCACCAGGGTGGCGAATGGCCTCTCGCGGCTGGGGAGGCGCTCGACGCTCCTGAGGCGGTAGCGCAGGTTGGAGGTGGGCAGGGTCGCTCCCTGGCGGATGACGCCGATGGAGCGTCCACCGGACATGGTGACCAGCATGTCGTAGGGGCCGCTGCGGTAGTGGTCCACGCGCACGGGCTTCTCATGCGGGTCAGCATCGGCGATCATGGCGGCCACGCGGTAGTGCACGGCCACGGCGTCCATGCGCTCGGCCAGCAGCCGGAACCACTGCCTGGACACCGGGTACTCGCTGAGGAAGTGGTCCGTGCCGTGCTCGATCCGCCCTCCGGTGAGGATGCCCTGTTTTGTGGGGAAGTAGCGGCGCTGGGGGCGGGAGCCGAGAACGCTCAGGTGGTGCGGCACGGAGTCCACCAAGCCCCGTTTGGCGAGCTTTCCCAACCGGGCGCGGAGGGTGGAAGCAGGGACGCGCCCGAAGCGGGCCAGCTCGTCCACGGTGGCCAGGGGCGCGGCGCACAGCAGCCGGAGGGCGTCCTCAAGAGCCTCGGAGAGCCGCTTGGAAGCGGTTACCGAGCTTGCCGCCGTTCCGCCGTCCTTCAGCCGTCGCCTGGCCTGCGCCTGGAGTATCAACCGCTCCTCGGCCTCCTCCAGCGCCTCTGCGCTGCCGCCAACACGCTCCAGCACCGCACGTGGGATGGCTCGCCCCGCTTGGCCTCGATGGAGAAAACGCCACAGGGTGTGGCGGGAGACGCCGAGGGCCTTGGCCGCCTTGGGCTTGCCGTGCAGCACGGCGTAGGTGCGCACGTAGTCCCGGACCGCCTCGTCCAGGTCTGCTCCGGCCTGCGCCGCGCCGTTCGATGCTTGTGCTTGTGGATTCGTGGCTGCCAATCGGATGCTCCAACTCGCTAACGTCCCAACATCTCATCTTGAACGGGAAATTGCTCGCATGTAATGCCTCGCAGGACGTTGTTATGGGACGAGATTTGTGGTAGATGGCGATGCACTCGGAGAGGGCTCTGAAAGGTTCTCCAGGCGGCGTAGCGGCCTCTCTTGCGTCCTTGCCTTGGCTTCCCTGGTGCCGCCGGTCATCGCCGCTCCGTCGAGTCTGGGGAAGTGGGGAGGGTTTGCCAACGCTCCATAACGGGTGACGCGTACGACACTATCCCCATTGCCCGCCGCCCATGAGCGGCTCATCCGCGAGCCTACCCTTCGGGCGGCGTCTCCGGCGATGCTGAGACGGCCTGGAATGCCTCTCGCCGCAGGTGAGCGCGGACGATCATGCGAGCCAGGATGCGCAGCCCGTGTCGCATCTGTTCCCGCTGCTTGGGGGTGTACGCCGCCGATGCGTTCGCGGACGTGGTGACGCTCTTTGACGGTCTCTTTCTATCGGCCCTTCTCATCCCGCTCCTCCGTGCCGGTCTCGGCGGGATGCAAGCTGATCTCTCCGCCGTTGACGCCGAATCTCGGGCGTCGTTAGACCAGTCTGCGGGCCTAGGAGAGCGAGCGGTATCCCTCGGAGAGGACTACGCGCCTGTAATCCCTTTCGAGGGACTACATCGATGTAATATGGGACTGCTAGGCGCTTGATGCGTCAGCACATGACCCCGCGAGGGTCCTCCGCGATGCCAAGGAGCAGTACACGGAAGGAAGCTCGCTGCAAGCTGCACCTTCACGCCGTTTCAAAGCTGGAGCGGGAAGGGCAGGAATTCTCTACCGAACTTAAAACAGCGAACGCTTTGTGTCAGGGGCTGGTTGCGACGGAAGGAGCAAAGCCGCTAGGTGAAACCCACAAGTTTGTAGGCAGAATCGAACATCCGGCTGCAAGCGCGCCAGCGGAGAGCAGCAAGTTTGCGGACGACGGGCGGGTTGGTGAGAAAGGGAACACCGTGTGGATGCGGAACGGTTAAGCGAGTGCTCTGAGCATCGCCATCGCATCTTTCTTCAGTTTAGTCACTCGCGTGTTGAGTCCCCGTTGAGGACTTGTCATTCTTGGCCCATTTCCCAATCATTAGCGCAGCGAAGGCGGAGAACATCAGGCCGTTCAAGACGAATGGAACCACCCAGATAGCCCACGCGCCCCATGACGGGATTGAGACGTCTTTGCCTGCCGTCGTCGCCATGAAGAGAATGAGCACCAAAAGCCCCGCAGGAGAACTTACCAGAGCCGTTCCGAGACCCCACATCCACCCCAAACCCATATTCCTGCGGAACCATCCGGCTGCCAGACTGGTGAGCATGGTCATGGTCGGCGCGAGACCGAAGACAAAATAGAAGAACAGGTTTACCCTCAAGGCTTCCACTTCGGCGGATTCCATGCCCCACATCAATTCACCTCTTCCCGCTTCTGCCGCAGTACCACGCCATGCGGGTCAGCAGCCACGACGGGCCGCCGCGATTTCATCGCTTGACGGGCGCAGGCGGGCATTCCGGTACTCCTTCGCAGGTTCCCAATCCGCTCACTGCGACTGCCGCAGATAGATGCGCTCAAGGGGCGAGATCATGCCGTTGGCGGGGAAGCTCCACTCGAAGAAGTCCCGGTTGTCCACCGCGTGCACGATGACATTCTGGAACTTCTCCAGCAGGCCGGGGGGAGCCGAGTACGCCTTCATGTAAGATCCAGGGTGACTGTGACCGGCTCCCCGGGCACTATGAGACTCATATCTGCCTTCCACCCTTGTCCGAAGATTGTGGGCGGAGGCCCGCGAAGGCGAGCCTGAGTTGCACTCGGCTCAGGTGGAGGTGACGCCTCTTACGGCGGACGGGACTGGAACAGCAGGAAAACGTCGTCGTCCGTCTGCATGAAGAGACCGTCGCCGTAGATGCCGTACCGCGTTGCCTGCTGCACCAGAGAGAAGTGGCGCTTCTCCTGCCCTATCAGGCCATCCGGCTCCTCACATAGCTTCGCCGTAGAGAAGAAGGACTGTCGATCCACCGTGACCGTTCCGTCTTCGACCTTTGCCGAACCCCCGTAAGAGTTGCACCCCATGAACCCGCTGATGCCGTGGCCGTCGAACTCTATCGTCACCTCGGTTCCCTGGGCCACCTCGGTGGTCCGGTGGTGCCACATCCCGGAGTCGAGTCTGAGCTCGACGAAGGCCGTGAGGGACCAATCAGTGTCGGTGATGTCCTCGACGGCCTGCGGCAGCGGCTCGAAGGTCAGCGTATTGCCCCTGATGCTCCAGATTGTGAGGCGGCTCGATCCCCCTTCCTGGTCAATCGAGTACTCCCTCGCCCACGTCAGGGAGTCGGTGAACTCGCCCTCCAGAATCCGCTCGTTCTTTGCGCACGACTGCCATGACTGAGAGCTCCCTAACATTCCTGTCCCCCGAAACCTCAGAGCACCCTCGGATGTTCCGTACGTCGCTGCGAAGCTGCGACAGGCGGTCGCTCCGGTGACCAGGCGGTGGTCCAGGAAGGCCAGGGTTGGCGCGCCAACGCCGTCCATCGCATCGCCCTCCATGAGGAGCCGCCACGCCGTGCCCTTAAGGTCGATGGGACTCCCCGGCAGCGGCGCCCGCTTGACGAAGATGAGCCTGGTCGCGCCGCCGCTGTCCAGGATCTCAAGCCGATCGTCCGCAATGCGGAACCTCTCCCCCTGCAACAGGGCCGCCACGTATGCATCGGCCTGGGCCATGACGCCCTCGGGCTCCTGGCACAACATCTCGGTGGCCCCGAAGGGTGGGATCGAGAGCACGCCATCCGTTCCGGCGACAAGCGTACCCTCCTCGGACCGCCCGCCGTAAGAGTTGCATCCGTCGATGCCGTTGATCGAGTTGTCGCCAATCCTCAGCGTTATCGTAGATTCTTCTATGACCGGTCGACCGTCCAACGATTCGAGGACCCATGTGCCTTCTCCAGCCAGGTCTGGGTCGGGATCGCCGCCGCCGCAGGCAGCCACGAGGAACAAGAGAATGATCAGCGGCCCAATTGGGACGGTAGACCTCACTTGACCACCTCCAACGCATGGGCTTCGGTTACAAGCTTCTTGAATGAGTCCAGATTCAGCATACTACGCACCAGATAGGTGCCTGGGGAAACTGGCTCCCCACGGTTGTCCACCTGCTCCCACTCCCCGACGAACTCCAGCTCCTCACCGGGTTCCAGAGTTCTGCTGTCCAGTGGCTGGAGGGTTATCTTGGCACACTTCCAGTGCCATACTTGCATTCCGCCAGATGTGGAGACCACGAAGTCATGGGGGGGTCTGCCACCGAGAGAAAAGCTCACAGGCTTGTCACTAATGTTTCGCAATCTCAGCTTCATCCACACCGTCTCGCCGTATGGGGTCTGGGGCACCACCTCCAGCGAATAGTCGATGGCGCTGAGGAACGCTTCGTCCGCAGGCTCACCAGGGTCGAGAGGCCATTGACTAATGCCTGCGCATCCAACGTGGATCACAATAGCCTCCCGCGGGACATCCAGTGTCGACAGGGCAGTCTCCCACTCCTCACGAGCCCCGCGCAGAGGGTACACACCTATTTCAATGCGGTTCTCGACTTCGTTCAGGTCGGTCCACGCAAGGCCGGGGACATTCTTGACATCTACGAGTCGCTCATACCACCTGGTCAGGTCGGCCGCACTGTATTCCTCCTCTGCCGACGCAGGTAACGGAGTCGTGGCAGTTGCAGCAGTCGATCTTGCGACGGTGGTCGACACGGTCAGGCCCCCAACGCGTTCGGTGCCCTCGAAGACCACCATGGAAACGATAGCGTAGCCAGTGGGGGCTGTCTGAAACAACTCCCCATCCCAACGGAAGGCCCCGTGGTCCAGCGACACCTCGCCGAGAGGCAGCTTACTTTGGTCGACGAACTCGATGCCCAGTTCGACTCTATCGCCGTCGTGATAGCCTGCCCCGGAGATGGAGAACGGCTCACCCAAGCGTATCTGTTCGGGTAACGCGTAATACTCGACACTGGGCATGTATTCTTCGACCCGCTGGAACCACTCGGTTAGCGCCGTGGACACGACTACCTCGTTGCGGTGGAGCAGCTCCCAGTGGTCCGGTACAGGCAGGCAGTTCGTCTCCCTCCCTTCCGACGTGAGGTCACATTTTAGCAACTGCTGTACCGACCAAGTCGTGCCGTTGAGAAACCTGAGGTTTATGACCAGCCCGGAATACGAGGTCCATGTGGATTCGCCATCCTCATTCATCTGCACCACGTCCACAAGAGCGCCACCTTCTATCGCACGGAGCAATTGGTCGATGGTCGGTGCGTGGGCGTCCAGGTCCCCCCACAGAGGGTCATGTTTTCCCTTGTCCCAGCGAATGGGATATCTATATGAAGGAGACGCATAGACGACCTCAACGTCCTTAGCGTCGACAGGCAGCGGCGAGGGAGGTGCAGCAACGGAAGGCTGGGGAGTGGCGGCTTGTGCTGATGTGGAAACGGTGGGCTCGTTGCCAGTACTGGGCTGAGCGTCGGAGCATCCTCCCGTGGCCGCCAATAGCAGCAGTACCAGTCCACCCATGATGATCCGGGGCGTGAATTCGGTCCGCCGTCCCAATCCCAGTTTCTTGCCGTAAGACACGAAGAAATCTCCTATGTACCGCCCAACCACTCACTCACTGCGCGGAATTGGACTCATTATGATAGGACCGTGCAGCGGTGGACGTCAGCTTCGGGGTAGAAGACATCGGCCCTCCCGAAGGGCAGCCTGAAGGACTGGAACCGGCTGGGATTCTTGTGCACCAGGAATCCCAGGTCGGTCGCAGGTTGATGCGTCGTCGTGATAGTGAGCAACATTATCTAAGCGGTGAGACGTATACACCCGCGTGGTTTAACTCCCGGCGGGCCTTTGTGCTCAAGTCTTCCTCCCCACGACTAACTGGTTGGACATTGGTCAATCCTCCTAGTTGCTAGCGAGAAACTTCTTTCTGACGCAGAAAGGTGGCATCATAGGCTCACATGGTCATAGACGCAGACCAACTTCTTGCCGTCGAGCACGAGCTCGTCAGCCCTAAAGCTCTCGCTTTCGCGCAAGAGAGTTCTACCGCGGGCGGCTTCTATGAACTCGGCATAGTCCTGTTGATTCGCCGAGCCTTTCCCTGCATCGTACATTGAAGTCTTGAAGACCAAGATATAGAACACGGAGACCTTTCCCGGTGCGGCAACCGTTCCAGCGGTTCCGGTCAAGAGTTGATAGCGAACATCTGCAAACCGAGAAGAGTTCGGCGAACCTTTAGCCGAAAAATATTTCGCTAACAGGTCCCTCACCCGCTCTGGCGCGTTGGTGTTCCTCCCTGCCTCCCGTGACTTCATTGCCGATGAGAACCTGCTCCCCACCGTATTCCCAAAGGATTCGTCTACCTTGGATTCTATTCCCACAAACAGGCTTTCCCTGAGGTTCAGTTGACCTACCTCACCCGTGACTCCAAGATCCAAGTTGCTAGGGTTTCCTGGATAGGGGTCGAACTTTGCCAGATACTCCGGTTTGGCCTTCTCCAACTTTATGTGCCGTGATAGGACTTGAGACATACGCTCTTCCAGATATGCAGCACCATTCCGGTCCATAATGAACTCGGCGAGTGAATAGGCGCTCCGTCCCCTCTTCCAATGCCTGATCTTCGAAGTCCCATCAAAGATTCGACTTCGCCACTGATCTATGCTTGATATCCTTTGACACCTAGAATCTACGACTCTCATGCTTCGTGCCCCTTATCATTGAACTGATATCACCACGTTGCGGGCCATCAAGCTGCGGACCTACTACGGCGCAGTGCTTTCGCCTCGTCCCGGAGTTCCTCCACCCTGCGAGCCACTCCGACCACGCGATTGAGCACCACATCGAGTGTCCCGGACAGGTCGAGAGCGGCAATCTCGAGCCGCTTGTGGAAACGTCTGACCTCGTGGACCACTGGCTTAGTCTCGCCCTGCGCGTAGATAAGCATCCCTCCTGGCAGATCAAGGGCCGTTACGTAGGCGAGCAACTGATACAGATCATCGTGGTGTACTCGCCCCTCAGCCACCTTGTATTTGGCGTCACCCACGAACAGGCAGTCCCTACCATGCCACCAAGTGAGGTCAGGTCTGAGTTTCACATTGCCTCTCCTATCAAGGCTTGGAATGTATCTTTCGAGGAACAAGCTCCTTGAGACACTAAGCTGCTCCCGCAGTGCTTGAGTCACGAACTCCTGGAAGACGACGTTCATATCAACTAGAAACCCGGACGCCCGCACTTCTCCCCGGCGAGACTCGAACGCACTGTGACGTAGGACCAGCCGCGACAGCGCGACTACCTCACGATAATGCTCGTTCAGCCGATCAAAACGGACATCCGGCACGGAGAGCGGCGAGAACTCAACCAGTGATACGTTGTCGAGCGTCCCCACAATCCGCCCCAACTCACTCCGTGCAGCCTTCCATCGCAGCCGCATCCCACCAAGTTTCGCAGTTGCTGCCTTGACCAGTCGATTCGCCAGAATGTCGTCCGTGAACTCGTCGTACCGGACCTCGACCGGCAGGGCGGTGCCGAACCTTCTCCGCATCTGCTCGCCGAACCTGACGCGACCACGCACGGTCTGCAAAGCCTCCTCCTCTTCAAGGTATCCATGCAGCAGCCCGCGAGAAAACGCCCGCCGGGCGGCCGAGGCAAGCGAGAGAGCCAGTACATCCGGCAGTGCGTATTCGTGTGGGTAGTCGAACAGTTGCCGCTGGGGCCTGAACGCGCCCATCGCGTAGCACACAAGCGAAAGCAACTGGGGGATGGGGATCTTCGGCTCGATGAGCACCGACAAGTCGCCAATATCCACAGCTCCAACAATTGAGCCGGACGTAATTCGGTACGTGCGGTCCGTCCCAATAACAGGCTGGAACACGAGCGATGGCAGGGTTTCTTGGAGCGCATCACGTTCGGTGGCCGAAAGCGCATGCTCGCTAGTGGCGTACTCCTTTAGGTTGATCTCCCGCATCGCTACAAGTCCCTGTCCCCGTTCTCAGTACCGCCCTCGTCCTCCTCGCGGCTTGCTTCCTGCACCTCGCCGTCATCCACTATCGAGTCTGAACCGTCTGATCCGCGCAAGTCGCCGAGATCGAACTCGCCGAGGCGGTCGCCTTCTCCGAAGAGGCGTTCCTCAATGTAAGGGAGGATGCTGTGAATCCATATGCGCTCGACTCTTTCTTCATTGAGGTCAGCCTTCATGAAGTAGCTCGGCCCTATGGCCGCGTGCCGGTCATCGCTTAGCTTCTGGTTTGCGCGGTCGACGACGTCGGCCACCCACTCCATGCCAGGTGCCTTCAGCTGGAGCCAGCGACGGAGTACGCCCCTTATCGGCTCGTCGTCTGGGTGAAATTCGACGAAGTAGAAACGGCGGCGCAGCGCCAGGTCCACCAACGCAATGGACCGGTCTGCGGTGTTCATCGTCCCGATGATGTATAGGTTGGGAGGCAGCGAGAAATCCTCTTCATCATCCCTCTGGTACTGGAGGCGTATCTTTTGGTCGCGGTACTCCAACAGGAAGTAAAGTTCTCCAAACACCTTGGCGATGTTGCCCCGGTTGATCTCGTCTATGACCAAGAAGTGCTTCTCGTTTTCTTCCTGACGTGCGAGCTTGGCAGCTCGTAGGAGCGGCCCGTCTCTCAGTTCGAAGCCAGCAACCCCACCTTTCAGAGTGGGGCGGAAGCCCTGCACGAAGTCCTCGTAGGCATAGGATGGATGTAGCTGCACCAGCGAAACCCGCTCCTCCGATCCCGCAAGATGCTCAGCTAGCTTCCGCGCGACATAGGTCTTTCCCGTGCCCGGCGGCCCCTGGAAGATGACTTGCCCTTTGTCGTAGAGCAGCGCCTCGATCTTGTCGAGGAAATCATCGGGGTCGGCAAGCAACAATTCTTGTGCAAGCTCGTGCAGGTTCTCAGACCGACCATTTGGTCCGCCTGTCTCGGATTTGTGGTCGGGGATTACCCAGACGAGTGACTGAGCGTCGAGCCGGTGGCGGACAGGCAGTCCACGTATCTGCGCCTCGCTTATGAACCGATCAAGAAATTGAAGGGCATGTTCGTACAGGGTTGCCTCGTCCGCGTTGTGTTCAGATTGGTCGTATCCAGTACGAGCGTACGCATTCGCGAATGTGGTGACCCTGAACGGTGGATACTGCTCAGCATCCAACCCCATCAGCAACTGGGAAATGACGTTCATGCGGGTCCCCGCCCCGCTTGTCACTGATTTGGGGAAAAGCGTGCTAAAGGCGCGCACGCGGTCTTCAAGGGATGAAGCATCCCTCGTCCACAGAGCCAGAAGCGCTCGCTGTGCGTCGTCTGGAGACCCATCTATCCAACGACGGAAGTTGTCTTGCTGTGTGAAGTGGATGATGTTGCCAGAGATGCCTCTCTTTACCAAGTCGCCCCAGTCGTCGCCACCGGCGAGAACAGCTTCTCGGGCGCCCGCAAGTTTTCGACCTATTTCGAATTTGTAGCTCAGTTCCCAGCTTTCGAGCCTCCCGGTGTCCAGATACTCCGAGGCGTGTCTGAGGTACTCATCCCAAGGATCGGGCGTCGAGCGTTCCCATCGGCGACGTATGTCCGGATCGTAGAAATCCAGATCTTTCCCAAGGCCGGCCTCAAGGCCTCGGCGAATCTGCACCAGCCTTCGGTCAACGTCTGCCGTTTCATCTGAGGTGAAGTGTGCAAATGCCCCTGCCTTGGCAATGTCCTCCTTTTGCTTGACGGAAACGGTCCCTTCGAAAGTGTCGGGGTGTACCAGATGGAGCAAAGCCTCCCGCTGGGCACTCGGACGGTCTGGGTGACCGCGGAGGAGTTGACTGCGAAAGCTGACACCCGTCGCGAATTCCTTGAAGGCCCACGGATCGCACAACCGACTATCGCGCTCGCTCGGCGCCTGTTCCTTCCATTGCTCAACGAATTCAATGACGAATGCCACCTGATAAGGGCGATGTTGTGTGAGGGCTTGGCTCCGGGCGATGCCTGGCGATAGGCCACCCACGAGTTCGTCAGGAATAGTCGAGACTGGTGCCCCCCAACTCAGCACCTGTTCAACCTGGCTCTTCTTAGTCTCTCCTCCCATTCCTCCTTTCCAGATAACGAGGAACTGGGCAAAAAGCGCCTCTGCCATCAGTTGGTAGACCTCCGGTGGACTGTCTTCCAACTGAGTCTTCAGCTTGTCATAGAAGCCGCCTTCTCCCTCATCCGGTCTGTCCAGGAACCGCTTCCGCAGTTCCCCAAGCCACTGGCTCGACCAGATTGGTCTACCCGGTGTGAATAGCGAATCGTCGGCCCGAAGTGCACGATTGACCCATATAGCCGCCGCTACGTATACCTTCTCTAGGCCCTCTCCCGTCTTCTTACTCCCCATTGTTCTCCTTCCGCTGTGGTCACTTGTCTCAAGTGCTTTGTAGGAGATTACTCAGTCGTCAGACGTGCCCCGACAATCTTGGCTATCGCTTTCAACTGAACTCGACAAAGGTGTCCAGCGCCGTCAGGTCCACGGCCTGGCGCAAGCCCTCCGCTGGCGGAGCTTCCTCGACTACTTCTTCGTCCTGTACCAGTCCGGTGATGGTGAGGAAGTTCCGCACGGCACTGGTGATGTTCGCCTCAAGCTCGCCATCTGCGTGTCGGCGCAGTATTTCTGCGGCGGCCTGAGCGCCGCGAGGGTCTTCCGCGGTGATGTGTGGAACTCGTTCTGTAGTCATGTACTGCCCATACCCGCGTCGGGACTTCAGACTGCTGGCGACGGTTGCTCGACGGAAGAACCGGCGACTTCAGCCAGAGGGCCGTTGGAGGAGACAGCTTCAAGCTTGGAAGCTCCTTCGCTCTTTACATGAACCGGCTCGGAGGAAGCGGCAGGTGCCATGGGAGCGACGCTAACGGAGGGCTTCAACCCCATGCAGGCCAACAGTCGTCCGATGTGGCCGATGGTGGGATTGGCGTCGCCCCTTTCCAGTTTTGCGATGTACGCCTGGGACACCCTTGCTCGCTCCGCCAGGGCCGATTGAGTCATCCCGGCGGCCTCCCTTGCGTCTGCAAGCGCCGCCGCTACCTCAAGCTTGGCGGCCTCCGAACCGAACTCCTGTCGATACTCAATGTCTTCCAGCCACTCGGCGTGACTGTCCTCAACCTCATGCCGTCTCATGGTCTTCTCCTCATCCTCCAAGATGCTCATCTCGTAAGCTCTCGGCTCTTGCCAGTTCCGAGCGTGGAGTCCTTCGCGACCTCTTTCGAAAGCCATTCAAAATGACGTACCGCTCGGCCTCTGAATGCCAGAAGTAGAATATCCGGTGCTGGCCGGCGCGAAGCTGCCATACGTCGTTCATCTTCTCTGCCCATCGCCTCGCAACGAGACGCTGTGAACCTTCCTGCCCGAGGCGTTCAACGAATGCCCTGATTCTCGCCGCCTCCGTCTTCTGCCCCGCGTGATAGACGCTCCGTACGTACTCCTCATAGGGGATGGCACCGTTGCGCCGCTTATGGAAGACCACTGGATACATTGCACGAATATAACCCTTGTGGTTATGTATGTCAATCCGCCTGGGGTGGACCCGCACCCGAATTCACGGGGGTGCTCAATGGCGCTATCGCCCGTTGGCTGGCCCACGAATCCGGCAAGGGTGGTGGGCCAGCGATGGGCATTGAGTGGTAGACTAGTCTTGCTCGGTGGACGCAGTAGGCTAGCCGCAATTGTGCCGCGACAGCTTACGAGATACTACAGTCCCCAAGCCACAACTCGAAGAAAGTTCTGCCTACCGTCAACTCAGGCCCACCACCTTTGACAGACCCAATACCCTGAAAACGTCGGCTATGAAGGCGGTATTTCGCGCCGGCTTCGCGAAGTTCGCGGACACATAGCGGAGGCGTGCAGATATGGCCAATGCCTCACGAGTTGGAAGAGTCCAGACTGTCCTGGGCTTGATATGCGGCGGCGAGCTGGGCATTACCTTGCCTCACGAGCACCTGCTCGTCGATCTGTCCTGCGCCTTTGCGCTGCCCGCCGCGGCAAGCCAGCGGGGGCGAGCCTACGAGCCGGTCGGCATCGAGAATCTGGGCTGGTTGCGCTACCACTCCTTCGAGAATCTGGACAACCTGCGCCTGCTGGACGAGCGCGAAGCCATCGACGAAGCCCTGCTCTTCAAAGTGGCGGGCGGCAATAGCATCGTCGACTGCACCATCAACGGCGTCGGCCGCGACCCGGAAGGCCTGGCGCGGATCGCCCGCTCCACCGGGCTCAACATTGTCATGGGATCCGGCTATTACACCGCCCCGAGTCATCCCCCCGTGCTTGCCGCGAAGAGCGAGGACGAGGTCTATGCGGAGATCGTCCGGGACATCGAAATCGGCGTCGGCGACAGCGGCGTCAAGGCCGGCATCGTCGGCGAGATCGGTTGCTCCTGGCCGCTGGAGGACAACGAGCGCAAGGTGCTACGCGCCGCCGCCCGGGCGCAGCAGCACACCGGCGCATGCCTCAGCATTCATCCGGGCCGCAACCGCGCCGCACCCTTCGAAATAGTGGATATCATCGCCGCCGCCGGCGCCGATCTGAGCCGCGTCATCATGTGCCATATCGACGTCCGCCTGCGCACTCCCGAGGAGCGCCTGCGGCTGGCGCGGTCCGGGTGCTACCTCGAGTACGACGTCTTTGGTTGGGAGGGCCACTTCCCCTCCTACTGGACCGCCGACGATTACATGGATATCCCCAACGATACCCAGCGCATCTACGAAATCCAGGCGCTGATGGAGGCGGGCCACCTCGAGCAGATCCTGGTCTCACAGGACATTTGCCGCAAGTCGACGCGGGTTCGCTACGGCGGCTGGGGCTTTCCCCACATCTTGAACTATGTGGTGCCGATGATGCGGCAACGAGGCTTTGACCAAGAGCAGATCGACACCATCCTGATCGAGAATCCGAAGCGCATTCTCAGCTTCGCTTGAAGGCGGGATGAGCGCCCTCGCAATCTAAGCGGCGGGCGGGTTGCGCCGCGGGCGCAGACCGCAACTAGCTGGAGCGCCACGTTGACATCGTGGAGGTCAGAGGTTCGAGTCCCCTCGCGCCCACCAGCACGTACCGAACTCATAAAGTCGCCGTCGAGGGCCACCTCGGAGGCGTCTGTGCGCCCGACTGGACTGTCGTCTGGCATCGGGATGGTGTAGCGGATGACGGCCCGGCCAGGTCGCACCGTGATGCGCTTCACAAAGGAGCGGATGAACGCCTTCGTCTCCATGATGTCGCTGGTCAGGAGGAACCGGCTCATGTCCTTGGCGAACTCGGCGATCACGTCGGCACTGTCCAGCAGCTGCCGCCGCTCGGCGAGCGCTCGGCGAGTGTCGTCAGCCGCCAGCTCCAGCTGATCCTTGCGCTGCTGGTGTTCACGGGTCCGCTCGGCGGCGACGGCAACCTCTAGGTCGGTGGTCTCGATCACTCGCCAGATACGGTCGAGCGCGCGGTTGAGCTCATCGAGTTCCTGCTCGATCGTCGCCAGCTTGTCGCGCTGCTCGCGGGCGAGCCCATCCATCTCCTCGTCGACGAGCGCGACCAACGCGCGGATGTTGCGCTCGGTGAGAATGTGATCGCGCAGCTGCTCGACGATCAACTGCTCGAACCTGGGCGCGTTGAGCCTCGGCGTCGTGCAGGTCTCGGCACCTCGTTTGATCTTCGATTGGCAGACGTAGTAGGTGTACCTGCCACTCTTCGCCTCCGAGGCGGTGAGCGACGTGCCGCAGGGCGCGCAGCGGACCAACCCGCTGAGGAGGTAGCGGCTGGCGATGCGGCGCGGATTCACCTGCTTGGGCGCCCGCGACTTGAGCAGCCGCTGGACGTGGTCGAACGCTGCGCGGGACACAATGGCGGGAACGGCGGCCTCGACCCGGATTGGCGGTCCGCCGTCCTTGGCGTTGCGCCCCCAGATCAACGTGCCAGCGTAGGCCTCATTGGTCAGCATCTGGTGGATCGTGGTCTTTAGCCAGCGCTTGCCGTTCGTGGTTGGGATGCCCTCCGCGTTGAGGATCCGGGTAATGCCAAGCACGCTCTGGCCGCTGCGCGCCAGCTCGAAGATGCGCCGAACCACGGCGTCGGCGGGCGGGGCCAGCGCGAGCTTCGGGCGCTGCTTGGCGCCGTCCTGGACATAGACCTTGCGGTAGCCGTAGGGCGCGTAGGTGGGTATCCAGAAGCCCCGGGCGGCGGCCTCCCGCATCCCGCGGGTGACCTCCTGCGCCAGGTTCTCGCTGTAGAACTCGTCCACGCTCTCGATGATGGCCTCCATGAGTTTGCCGGTGGGGGAGTCGTCGGCGTGCTCGGTGATGGAGACGACGCGCACGCCCCTGCGGCGCAGCATCGACTTGAAGGCGACGGCGTGCTCGCGCTTGCGGGTGAAGCGGGAGAACTTCCAGACCAGGATTTCCTGGAACGGGGCGTCCGGCTGGCTGGCCGCTTCCAGCATCCGGCGAAACTGCGGCCGATCGGCGACGCGGCCGCTCTCGGCCTCGTCGACGTACTCCCGCGCCACGACGTAGCCGTGTTTCGCGGCGTAGTCGCGGAGCGCCCGAAGTTGGGCCGCGACGGACAGGTCCACGTCCTGACGGTCGCTGGAGACGCGGGCGTAGAGGGCCACCAGTCGGACGTCAGGCGGCTGCGTCATGCGGATGTCCTTTCGTGCTGCGCTGTCGCGAGGTTGCGGCCACTCGTATCAGCGAAATCGGCGCTGGCGAGCTGTGGCTGAAGGGCGCTTCGGTCGCGATACGGCACGGCGACGAGCGCGATCTTGGCCAGTCGTCGGTGCCAGACGACGGGCCTTACGACGACGGCGACGTCGCCCGTGCCAAGATCATTGCCCGCCGGCTCTTCCTCGGCATAGCTCGCCCGGCCGCTCCGCACGACCTGCGCCACCAACGCGTCCGCGGCTGGCGGGCGGCCCCGCCGGGGCATGCCGCCCCGCGTGCCGCTGAGGAGGCCGGCGTTGCGCGCCCCAAACCCGGGCGTGCGCGCCACGACCGTGGCTCGAAACGCGCCGGGCGCCGGCCGCTCAGTCCACGCGGCGGGTACGCCGGATTCCCTGCGCTCATACAGCACCGCCAGCAACGGCTGCTGGCGCAGCACTTCGGCGAGCCGCAGGGTCACCGAGGCATAGGACCGGCGGTAGCGCTGCCGCAAGGCCAGCACGTCGAGCCCGGTCGCCACGGCCAGCCCGGTGAACGCTGCCGGCTGCATGAGGACCGCCGCGGCAAACTGGTCGGCTTCGCGACAGAGATTCCGGACGGGGGCGGGGTCCGCGGCGCGGTCTTGGAGCATCTCGTCAATGATCTCGTAGGTCTCGTGAAGCACCGTGTGTTCCCAGGCGCCCGCCCACTGATCGGTCGAGTAGTGAATGGCGTACGCGCCGGGTGCCAGGCCGCAGTGGAAGCCCCGCAGGCCGCCGGGCAAGTGGGTGCCGACGACGGCGGCGATCCCGGCGTCTCGCAGGACCCGGGTCACCTCGTCGAGGGTTGGACGCCCCCGAGAGGCGGAAGTACCTGACGAAGGCGTCGGCCAGCGCGGCCGGGGCCGGCCGCCACTGGTCGGGGCCCTGGTCCACGAGACTGTCGCAGAAGTCGTCGAGCGTGCGCGTCATTCCAGCAGCCGCTTCCCGGTGAGCATCTCGTACATCTCCACGATGAAGCGCTTGGCGGCCAGGCTCAGTGGTCCGTCGGGTCGGGTACCGAACCGGAACTTGGGGTCGGCCAGGACGAAGTCGAAGGCCCGGTCGACGTTCGCCTCCGCCTCGGCGCCCGCGTCGTCCCCGGCGTCCAGGTGCCCGGCACGCTTGAGCAAGTCCTGCAGCGAAACTCCATAGAAGGCAGCCAGCTTCTGAAGGACCCGCGGACCGGGACGCCGGTGCCCCTTCTCGATGTTGGAGAGGTAGGGGTCGGAGATGCCGGTGCGGCGGTAGACCTCGCGCAGGCTCCGAGTCCCACGCAGTTCGCGCAGGTAAGCGCCAATGCCTGTGTCGGTCCGCTCGCCATTCGTCATATCTCCAGCATACGACGTTTTGCTGGACGATAGCAAGCATATGCCGCCTGACGCCCTCGATATAAGCCCATTGATCCGACCAAATCCCTATCCTGTTGCTATACTTCTGCATAGTATCAGAACCAGTCCTCTACCCGGCGTCCGTGTGCCCGGCCTCCGCCTGCACCGTGGCGTCTCCGCGGAAGGTCGCACCATTGCCCACGACCACCGGCCAGCTGCGGCTCCCCCAGGCGCAAGAGGCGCTCCGGCGCCAGGGGCTGCGTCTCCTGGCGCGTCTGATCGTCCGCGCCTACCTGAAGGATCGCACGGCCGCCACCGGGCCTGGTCGTGATGCCGCACCATCCGACGTCGAGCCAGCGTCGTCGCGGGAGGCCGACCGCCGTGCCCGGTAAGCGCCCCCGACCCAAGGTCCGGCTCAACCCCTATGCGGTCTGGCGTCGGCTCGACCGGACCAACCTCTCCCAGAACGAGCTCGCCCGCCAGATGGGCATCAGTTCGGGCTACCTCTCGCAGTTGATCACCGGACAGCGGCACCCCTCGCCCCGGATGCGACGGCGGCTCCAGCGGGCCCTCGACATCGATCGCTTCGATGACCTGTTCATCGTGGAGCGTGGCGATGCGATCTAGGCCCGTCCCGCCGTCCCACCTCGTGTTGGGCTGGCCCTTCCTGCCGGAGAACTTTCCCCAGCGCCTCGACCGTCTCAAGCAGGCCACGGGCCTCTCGTGGGAGGGCGTGGCGATGTGCCTCGGCGTGGACGTGCGCCAAGTGCAGCGCTGGCGGCGGGGCACGGAGCCCTGCGGCGGCGCGCTGTTCGCGCTCTTTCGGCTGGCGGATCGTGTGCCCGGCGGCCTCGACCTGCTGCTCGGGGACGACGCCAGCCAGCCATTGGATAGCTAAGGATATGGGCCGCCAGCGTCGGATCCACCGTCCCATCACCCCTGTCTTTCCGCCGGACTTCCCCACACGGCTGGAGCGATTCAAGGCGGCCGGTGGATTCTCCTGGCGTTCCCTGGCTCGCCGCCTCGGCGTGAGCCCCTACCGGATCCGAGAATGGCGGCGCGGCACGGTGCCGAGTGCACCGCATCTCTTCGTCCTGCTGACCCTTGCCGACCAGTTGGGGCTCATAGAGGTGCTGATGTGTCCCGAGCGGGACTTGCCAGACCCCGGGATGGAGCCGGGCGGGCCGCCGGCTCCCTGACCATCGGCAGTGTCCGCCGGATGCGCCGTCTCGCTTATGGTCAGTCTCCGGGGACGGCGCGGCAGGGCGGCGTCTACCCCGCGCCTTCGGGGGAACTTCGCCGGACATCAACTGGGCCGAGCTGATCATGGGGTTATCCCCGCGCTTGCGGGGAACCGGAAGGCCGATTCAAGGCTTCGCTCGAAACGGGCAAGGGGATGCTTAGGTCCATTGTCGTGGACCGGATCAAACTCGCGCGACGATTTCCCGGCCGAGCCAAGCACCGCGAGAACCCGGACGTTCTGTCGAAACACGGCGCTCCGGCGTCCACGGACTCGATGTCATTGCGAGACGTCACTGCGATCCCGTGCCGCGACACCTACAGCCGATTCAAGCCGGCGACGCGGAAGCGGACCACAGTCACGCTCGGTGACTCGTTCAATAGCGAGCGTGGGCGTGCGAGTGGCGTCCTTACCCGGATTAACACCCACCCGGAGGAACTCAACGCAACGACCGGGAAGCCCACCGATGCGCAGCGACGTGAGGACGGACTTGATGCGCGTTCGTATTCCAAGTTGACGGATTTCTTACATACCACGGATGTCGATGTCCAGCTTGATTGCATGCTCGCCATTTCCGATTTAGCATCGGATTCGTTTATTGTCAAAGTGGCATATTGGGCCATTGTGAGAGACGGTGAAACGCGCCAATCTGGCATCTGAAATAAAGCCAAGTTCGCCGCACGAGCGTCGCTACCGAATGTCGAAGGGGGTACGACAACTCGTGGATCAGCCTCAGTGACCGGGACAACGACCGCCTCGGCAAGCGGTACGTCGAAAAACTCTGGTTTGACCGAGAATTCGCCATCCGCGGTCGATCGGATATCGGCGAAGAACCCCAGTTCGATCGGCAGCTGCATACTTGATTCAATGGGATAGATTCGTGGTGTGAAGGCGAAACCCCGCGTGGTTGACCGGCTCCTGCTTTGGATGTAGGAAGCAACGGGCTATAGCTTTGCGCTTCTCGGAGGCTTCTTGCTGGAGCGACTATTTCAGGTGATCGAGAACGCGCTGCTGATCGGCCTGCTGGTCGTGCTGGGGATGGTCCGGGATCCGTGGCAGCGGATCCCTGCCGTCCAAGTGTGGGCATTCGGCATCCTCATGCGCTATGGCGAAGTTTCACCCGATGGCGACGAAGGTGGCGAGCCAGAATGGAACGCGTTGCCCCTCAGGCCGGGCGAGTTGACGGATGTGGTGTTCACTGGCGAGCCCGTGCATCACGTCGTCGAGTTGGATACGGCCTATCGCATCCTGTTTCGAGACGACACCGGTCAGACGGCGATGTGGAGCGAGCACGGTGTACGGAAGTGTCAGCTACGTGTTCGGCAACAACCCGTCGGTACACGGCAAGGGCACGATACCGATGCCGTACCGTGTAGCCATCATCGTCGAGTGCGCCTACCCGCGGCGCAGCACTTCGTCTTCGTAGTTTCTGAGCTGCTTCATGCACGCTAGTACGATGTCGACTTGTCGCTTACTCAGCATCCAGGGCCGTCCGCGCCCGGGCCGGCTTGCAGGAAATAGCGCTCGGAGCAATTGCCGCACGTCACGAGTTGGCATCTCGCGCCCAAGGACGCTCCGAATCGCACAGGCGAGTTCTGCGGTATTCATATAACTACCACCTCCGGCCGTTGTAGTGGCGCTCCATGATGTTGAGGAATGCCCGGCAGAGAATTGATCCAATGACTACCGCACTCAGACTAACGAAGGCGATGGAAAGCCACCAGTCGATGGTGACGAGGGCGAGGATGAGAAGGGGAAGACCGGAGACAAGCCGGTCCAACCACATCTCGGCGGCTCTCCCGATAAGCTGCGAATACGTCATCGGTTCGTTGACCACGACCGCGGCTTCTCGCGGCGGGCAAGCGGCCCAAGGTCGCCCTCGTGGCCAGCCTGCGCAAACTGCTCGTCCTCAAGCAAAGTCCAGTCGCGAACAAGCACCTGGATCCCCATGTCGGCCTAGGAGTTGCCACCCCAACACGGTTGCTCCGCGGACTTGGCGTGCGTCCGTTCTCTTCGAGAGTTTCAGCCCTACAGGTTGCTCTCGGCAATCTATCGAGGGTTCACCCGGCGATTGGGTCCCGCGTCTTGAGTTCCGGGAATAGCGAGACGTCGCGGTCCCGGGTCAGTAGCGCTTCGGCTCCATGGGCCAGGCATATGGCCGCGATCCTGGCGTCGTGGACAACTCCGGCTATCACTCGGGGCCGTCGCACGAACCTCTCCAATACCTCCGGAAAGTCCTCGGTCTCCCCTATCAGCCGCAGTGAAGGGGACGCTGTCCAAGCGGCGAGTTGACGCCACGACTGCTCCGGGCTGGTGGCGTTGTCCCTCCAGATGCGGGGGTTGGTCACCACGTTGAGAAACTCGTAGCAGCAGGGCCAGGGAATGGCCCAAGCATCGTCACCCTGCACCAACTCGCGCAGCAACGAGGAGGCCGCCTCGTGGTGCCTCGATTCGCGCCGGTGCGCATAAACTAGCCGGTTTGTGTCCACGGCGATCATCGGCGTTCAGGCTCCGAGTAAATGACCTCTCGGAGGTCCTGCCAAGACTACGCCTCCAAGGGATCACTCACCCCGGCTTCGCCTACGCTGTAGTCGGGCAGACAGTAGCGTTGACGCGGAGCTGCCGTCGAGAGCACCCGGCGAAGGCCGTCTTCAACCACGGCACGCAACGGGCGTCCGGTCCGTTGCGCGTGCCGCTTGGCGCGCGCCAGCAACTCGTCCTGGATGTCAATCGTCGTCTTCATCCTGCCCTTACCAGCCATATCCCCTTGTACAGTCATGCCATATTATAGCCGGGTGGTGACTCCCATTGCCTGGCGCAGCGTCACCCGCCACCTTGAGAATGACAAATTCTGCAGTGGTCTGCGTCATCACCGTCGTCCTGCCTACCCCCTGTGCATGGTCCGAGCAGCCGTGTACCCTACGGAGTTCAGTGCAACTCCTAAGCTTCTGACGATTGTGACGATGGCCGGATGGTGTAGACGACCCGAGCCGGCGAGCGTGCTTGCCCGCCGACCAGCATCGCCAGCACGCAACCTCCCCGCATGTCGTGCCACGGGACCCAGAGTCCCAGCAAGATGCGCACGCTGGCCAGCCACACGGCGAAGCAGGTGCAGCTGCTGAAAGGCCTCCAGGCCCAGCACGTCAAGTGCCGGGCTGCGACGGTCGGTTACGACCTGTGGTGGACGAGGACCGGACGTGCCTACGGCGGCTTGAGCTCGCCAAGCCGCTCAAACTCCGCCCACCAGGCGACGTCGTCGGGGAGGTCCGAGATGTGCATCACGACCTCACCAGGCGCGAATACGGCCATCCGCTCGCCCAGGATCAGCGCCCAATCGCTGTCAGCCGTGACGTAGATGTGATTCCACCAGTCTCCCGACCACGCGATGCCGCCGGAACCGCTGACGCTGGTAAGGCTCACGCTCGGGATCGTGTCAACATCCGGCGGCTCGTCGTCCGCGAAGCGAATCCGGACAAGCCACAACCCCTCGGACACCAGGTTGATGGGGGACGTCGGCTCAGGGCCGACACCGTTGACATAGAGGAATTCCTGTGGGGCGTCTGACCTCAGGTGCGACCCATGGACTGGTACTTCCCGAACGATCTCCGAAGTCACCATAGGTCCAGACGAGTCCGCACGCATGGCGTTCGAGATGAAGGTGTTCCATTCGGCGGTTCGGCGGTGGTCGAGCACGGCGACAGCCGCCGTCACGGACAGGGCTCCGGCGATCACGACGGCGGTCAGCGGGACGAGAATGCGCACCATGCGCTCTCCTGTGTCTCGTGGCGTTCTCACTTTCATTGGCGCATACCGAGCCGCTGGGCGGTCAACCCCAGCGGCTCGGTCACGTCAACTCGACACCGGTCACCGATCCTGTACCAGCATGGCAATAGCAGATCACAAGTCAACGCGATCCACGACCCAAAGCTACTATACTACGCCTGAAGCGGGCTGTGCTTAGGCGCTTGCGAATGTCTGTCCGCTTCCGACCCTATATTCTCTCGCAGAGGGAGGTGCCAGATGAAGACAGTTTGGACAGTCCTGTTCACCCTCATGGCAGTGATTACCGCCATGTCGGTCTTTGTGGCTGTATTTCAAAGTGACGAATGCGTCTGTCCTGAACCAACTACTGAAACACAAACATCCGAACAATCGACAGATCGTACGCCCATTGCCTCCAGCGCCGCCATCGCAGCGGAGCAACCCGCTGAGGAGATAGGGGCTGGCGATAGTGGTTTACTGAATGTCCTGCGAACTATCATCACGATTACGGTGATGATCTTGCTGATTAGTTTCCTGTGGCAAGCGACGCAATTTCTTCAGGCGAAACGCAAACGCCTGTAAAGGTCACACGATAGGCCGAATACTTGGGGGAATGTTACGTGTTGCCGCTCTTTACATCGATAACTTTGCCTTCAACCGTTTGGCCATCATCCAGCTGCACACGTACGATGGAGTTTCGCGCTGGCATGAGCACGACCACAATCAGGGACAGCACGGGGAAGAACAACCCAAAGATGAACCACAGAATCGACCCACGCCCTTTGGCTTGGGCGATATAGTGCGTCAGACTGGCAACGGAGAGCCAGAACATCGCACTGAGAATGACGACTACAACCGCCCATACGCCGATATCACCCATGAAGGAAACTCCTGCGGGCCGTGTGCCTGACCAGACGGTAGCACAGATAAAGTGAATTGTTTCACCAGATCAGGTCAGGGTGGTAGGTCAGTTTGCCCCTGGATTCTCGCGCGCGCGGGAATCCATCCCCATCCGTCAGCTTCCGAATCGAGGGGGTCCCACCTGCGCCAGCGGACCACTGGTCACCATACCGCAGTGCAACATCAGAGTGACCCACTACCCAGGTCAGCCCCGTCCACAGGCGGATGGCAATTCTCAGAATGCTGGCCGCTCGCTGAGCTGCTGCGGTGGACAGCCTATCTTGTGCGGCGAACTTTAGCGGGATTGCGATGCGTGACGGGCTTGTCGCCACGAGGGTTGGACGAGTGCCTGACTGCAGGTCTAGGTCGATCCTCAGCGTGGAGGCTCTTTCGCCTGTTCAGGTTGGCGGGGCCGGATGGCCCGATCAGCGGCTGACCATCAGCCGCGCGCGCTCCGTCCCCGACTCGGCCGCCGTCAGCCGTCGGGAATGGCGCTGACGACCTTCCAGCAGCCCGGCGTGCGCCAGACCTGCCCGAGCGGTCCGTGCGTCGCCAGCGCCGGCGCGTGGGTGACCCACAGGGGGACGTTGACCCCGGACCGGTCGATCTCCGTCCGAGCCACGCGGAGGAAGTGGATGGCCGCCAGATCGTCATGGGCGACGATGAGTATGGCGGGCGGCGCCCCATGGTCGTCGGTGGGTCGGGAGGAGGCGTAGTAGCGCAGGTAGGGCGCCAGGCGCGCCGCCATCGTGGCTGGCCGTACCGCGCGGCGCTCCCATTCGAGGAAAAAGGCCCAGGTCGTCGTCCCGCGACGCAGGACGCCGAAGGCGTCGGGATGCACAGCGCGCCGCGTATGACCGTGCCAGAAATATCGTGACGCCCGGTGGGGTGGGTCGATCTGTGCGAGTTCCCAGCCCAGGGCGTGCGCCTGCCGGGCCAAGGCCGCGATGAAGGCGTGCACGGCGGCCGTGTGCGCGACGTTGCGGAGCAACTGGCGGCTGCGCGCGCCGGCGACGTTGCGCCAGGTCAGGGGGCGAGCCGCGTCCCGCGGCGCGGCGCTCCAGCGCGTCTTGGCGGCGCCCACGGCTGCGCGGTCCCGCCGGGCCAGCAGCGCCAGCCCCCGCTCGGTAAGGACGAGGCGGCGGCCGGCGGCGGAGACGTGGGTCGCCAAGCCGAACCCTTCAAGTCTGGTCAGCAGCTGCGACACGCGCGCCTGCGAGACCCCCAGCAGCCCGCGCAGGTCGTCCCGGCTGATCCAGGGCCAGTCGGCGAGCAGGTCGAGGGCGCGCGTCTCGGCGGGCCGCAGCCGGACGGGCAACAGCCAGTCGGGCGTGTCGTGTCGCGGCGCGTCGACGTTGATCGCCTCAGGCAGGGTCGCCCGCGCCGGCGTCGGCTCCGCGGGCAGCGTGCCGCCCGGATCCAGGGCAGCGAGCGCCGACGGCAGGTCAACGATCGCGTTGATCGTGCGCGGGCGCCACGCGCGATGGTCGGGACCGCCCCAGATCGCATCCCGCTCCAGGGCCAGAAAGGCCGCCAGCGGGGCGTCCGCCAGCCGACGGCGGGCGTGGCGCAGCCGCACCTCGTCGGGCATGAGCAGCAGGACGCCGCCGGGGCGCGGGTCCTCCCGGAGTCGCCAGAGGCGCTTGGCGAAGCCGGTGCGGTCGGCGGTGCGGCCCTGCCGGACCACGCCGACAGTGCACCCGCCGGGGAGGATGATGGCGGCATCGAGGGGCTGGGCCCGGTACCAGCGAACCTCCACGGGGCCCTTGAGCGCCGCGATGGACGCCGCGAGGCGGTAGACGACCGCCACGGCGTCGAGGCGTGCCAGCAGGATCCGCCGCCATTGGGCGGAGACGGGACGGCTCCGGAGCAAGTCGTCCAGGCTGAGGCCGTCCGCTCGGGCCGCCAGGCGCAGGCCGGCGACGGTGGGAACGCAGCGCCGCGTCGTCCGCAGCAGATCGGTGGCGTGGGCGACCGACGCGGCCAGGCCCCGTTGTTCCAGATCGGCGACGGCGTGATAGGCGGCGCGGTCGGCCATTCCCGAGACGGCGGCCAGTTCCAACCGGTCGAGAAACGGCATCGCGACAAGTCGCCGCAGCGTCTGGACCCGGCGGTCGCCTGGACTCACGGTTCGGTGCGGCCGGGCGCAGCGGCGCCGTCCGCCTTCGGCTGCCGCCGGGTGCGGACGCGTCGCGTGCGCCGCCGCGGGGCTTGGGGTGCAGCCGGCGCCTTTGCCGGAGCCTCGCCGGCCGTGATGGCCGTGAGTTCCTTGCGGAACATCTCCACCCGCTGCTGCGACGCCAGCTCCCCGGCGGCGATCTCCGTGGCGCTGGTGGTGTACCCCGCCGCGGCGGCCCGGATGCGGGCGGCGATCGCGGCGTCGCCGGGCTCGGGCTTGCGCACCAGCATGGAGAAGGCGGGCATGCGCTCCGTGCCCACGGTGGCCCGCACGTAGCAGTGGTGCACCGGCAGCGACGTGATGTCGTCTTCGGACACCCGGTCCTTGCCCAACTCCCAGACCAACTGGCGGGCGTCGGCGCCGGCCACCTGGAACACCGCCAGGCAGCCCACGTTGGCCAGCAGCGTGTCCCGCAGCGTGGGGGAGAGGTCGTCCAGCTTGGCCAGGCTCTGGGTGGCCAGCACGAAACTGGCCCCGAACTTGCCCAGCTCGCTGAGCATCGACTCATAGTCCACGCCGGGCATGGCCTGCAATTCGTCCACGACGACCAGCACACCGCGCCGCTGCTCGGGCGGCCGGCTGCCCTGCTCGCGGATCACGGCGTCCACCAGGTTGAGCAGGGACGCGCCCACCAGGGCGGCCACGTCGCGGCCCGCCTCGCCCTGCGCGGTCGAGACCAACAACACCCCGCCGTCCAGGATGACGCGGCGCAGGTTGATCGTGGAGCGGGACTGGCCCAGGATGGCGCGGGCGCGCTTCGAGGACGCGTAGTAGGAGAGGCGGGTCTGGACCGGCGCCAGCGCCTCGGCGCGATATTGGCGGTGCCAGGAGGCAAAGTCCCGCGCCCACCACTCCAGCAGGTAGGGGTCGCTGACCTTGCCCAGCACGCGGCCTCGAAACTTGCCGTCCGCGAGCAGCCGCAGGCCGTCGAGGATCGTGTACTGGTCGCCCGCGTCCGTGTCGGGGTGCGCGTTGGCCTCGTGCAGGCTCTTGACCATCTGCTCCAGGATGGACTGCATCCGGGGTCCCCACTGGTCCCAGAGGCCGCGGGCGATGCGCACCACCGAGTCCGCCGTGCGATCGCGGTCGGCAAAGATGCGGGTGTCGAGGAGGTTGATGCCAGGCGCGCCCGAAGCGTCGGCCAGATCAATGAGGCGCACCGTATCCACGAGCTCCGCGGGGACCTGCGCCGCCAGGGCGTCCACCAGGTCGGCGTGGGGATCGACCACGACGATGGCGTCGCCGTCGCGCCCGGCGGCCTTCTCGCCCAGCTTGTGGGCGACGAGGTGGTGCATGAGGGTGGACTTGCCCATGCGGGTGCGGGCCACGTAGAGGTGGTGCCGGCGCAGCAGGTCAGCGGGGAAGCGGATCGGACGGGGGCTGCCCGCGGTGGTGGCGCCCATGTGGGCGCCGCCCCTGACGCCGCGCGCCGTGGGGATGAGCGCCCGGGCGCCCGACCGCTCCACGAGGGGCGTCTCATCGCCGGCGCTCGGCGGGTGCCACAGACACGCCGCCTCCCGCACGCCCAAGACGCTGCGCCGGCCGAAGAGCCCCGGACCGGCGGGATGCAGCCGCGACGGGCCGGGCGCGACGGGCCGAACGTCGCTCGCCATGAAGCACGCGCCGGCCGGGTGGTCGTAGTGCCCATAGGCGGCGATCACCGGCGCCACCACCTCCTGCGCGCGCTGGCGGTGGTCGCCCTGCGGGAGGATGGCGACGATCTGGACCTCGGCCTCAAAGGCGACGCGCGAGACTTTTTCCTGGATCAGCCGCGGGTCGTCGGGACGGGTGCGCGCCCGCTGCCACCGCTGCCGGACCCAGCCCGCCAGGGCCACGCCACCCACGACGCCGAGCCCCAGCCCGATGGCCGTCCACGTGTCCCCGGCCTGCACCCAGAGGTAGCCCCGATAGGCCGCCAGCGCCACCACGCCGATCACGGCCATGGTCACACCGTCGGTGTGCAGGGGCTTGGTCTGGTAGGTATAGGTCGGGTCGTCGCGCGCGGCGCTCGGGCGCGCCTGGGCTTTGGCCAGGTGCGGCTCCGACCAGTCGGGACCCAGGGAGCGCAGCAGGAGTCGGGCCACGACGCGCTCGCCGGGGCGCAGGGCCGACAGCGCACCCAGCAGGGCGATGAGCGGATCCGAGCCGGGGTCCAGCAGGTCGTCGTCGCGGAAGACCCGCAGCGGCACGTACTCGGGGCCGCTGGACCGGAGGGTCGTGGACCACGCCTGCTCGCCGGCGTCGAGGCGCAGGGGATCCGCCGCCGGCGGCACCTCGTGGACGCGCGCCTGGGGATAGTGGGCCGCGATCTGGCCCCGCACCACCGCGTCGTCGCGGCAGCGGGCCATGAGCGTCACGCCGTCGGCATCCCCCGCCAGCTCCAGGGCAAAGGGTTCGGGCACCGCGATGGACTGGAGGAAGTTCTCCACGCCCAGCAGGGTGCGTTCCCCGGTACGCGGCGGCGTCACCGCCAGCAGGACGGGCGCCGGCTCGGTGTGCTGGCGACGGCACAGGGTGGCCAGGGGATTGGGTGGCATGTCGAGATGCCTGCCTTTCGTGGTCGGCGCTTCAGTGGGATGGCGGGCCGCGCCGCGCGGCTGGTGGCCGCCGCGGGTGGGCACGGCGCGCGTCGATCGCCACGGGCATTGGGATGCGCGATGGTCGGCCTAGCCGTGGCGGTCGGGCCGCCACTCGATCACCTCGCACTCCTCGGGCGTGGCCTCGACGCGGATGGGGAAGCGCCCCCCGCGGGCCAGGAGCAAGCCGTCGCCCCTGGGGCAGGACAACAGCCAGCGTTGCAGGTCCTCCGGCAGGTCGAAGGCGTCGCCGACCGTGGCGATGGCCGCCGCGTCCTGCTGGAGCAACAGCTTGAAGGCCGCGTTCTGCAGCAGGGCGCGGCCCGAATGCCCGGTGATGAGCTGGGACGGATCCTCGCTCAGGAGGTCCTGGACGTCCTGGGTGATGAACTGCAAGCCCAGGCGGTGCTTCCGGGCCCGCTTGGCCATCGAGACCATGAAGGCGGCCCCCTCGGGGTGCTGCATGATCGACCACACCTCGTCCACGACCAGCAGGCGAGGTTTGGGGTTCTGGGCGGCCGCGGCCCAGACCGTCTCGGTGCAGACCATGGCGGCGGCGGGCCGCAACTCCGGCTCCAAGAGGCGCAGGTCGAAGACGGTGACCAGCGCCTCGGTGGCGAGCAGGTCCTCGCCCTCGTCGGCGAGCAGATGCCGCAGGCTGCCGGTGGCGAAGGGCCGCAGGAGCTTGGTGAGGCCATCCTCCCCGCTGCGTTCCAAATGGGCGTAGAAGTCCTTGAAGCCTGTGCGGGTGCGGAACTCGGCGTAGTAGGCGGCCAGGGCGTGGTCCAGGGCGGCCCGCCGCTCGGCGCCCAGCCGTTCGCCGATCATCACCTCGATGAGGCGGCGCAGGCTGCCGACGCGCTGGAGCAGTTCCTCGCTGTCGCCCCGCTCGATGACGAAGGGGTTCATGCCCTGGCCGGGGACGCCGGGCGACAGCACCCGCCCGCCCGCGGCGCGGGCCAGATCGGCGTACTCGCCCTCGGGGTCGATCACGTAGGCGACGACGCCGCGGGCGAGGCCCCGCAGCACGCCCAGCTTGGTGGCGAACGACTTGCCGCTGCCGGAGCGGGCCAGCACGGCGGTGTTGGCGTTGAGATGCGTGCCGTCGAAGGGGTCGTAGACCACCGGCGCGCCGGCCCGCAGGTCGATGCCGACCAGCGTCCCCCGCCGGGTGTCCAGATCGGGCGGCGCGAAGGGATAGCAGCGGGCCAGGGACGAGGTGTCCAGGGTGCGCCACGCGCCGATGGCGTTGAGGCCCAGGGGCAGCGTGGACAGGCGACCCTCGCGCTGGCGGAAGCTCAGCCCGTCCAGCATGCCCAGCGTGGCGGCGACGTGGGCCCGGGCCCGCTGGGTCGCCTCCTCGAGGGACGTCGCGTCCGGCGCGTGCAGGGTGATGGCCAGCGACGCATGAAAGAGTCGCTCCCGGCCGCGCTGCACCGCGTCGCGCAGCCGGGTGACGTCCTCCAGGGCAATCGCCGCCTCGGGGGCCATGGTGCGGCCCCGGCGCAGCGACCATGACTGCGCCGACTCGAAGCGCACCTTCTGCCACTCCAGGGTCCGGGCCGCCTGCGCGGCGGGGATCGGCCCCAGGTGGAGGGCCAGGTCCATGGGCGTCCCGGTCGCCATGAGGCCTCGGAGGAACCCTGGCGAGAGCGACCGGGGCCAGTGGCCCAGATGCAGCGAGCGGGTCAGGTGGTCCCCGACGCGGATGTCGCGCCGGTTGATCGTGACCGCCGCGGGCGCGTCCGCGTCCGGCTGGGTGGGGGACCCGCCCAGCGCCGAGGCGACGAGCACCATCCGCAAGGGACGGCCCGTCAGGGGATGGACCGTCAGGCCGGCGCGCGCCAGCAGCCCCCGCAGGTCGTCCGCCCGCTCGACCTGGCAGATGGCGTAAAAGCGCCGGTCCAGGACGCCGTCCCGCGTCTCCAGGTCCTCAAGGAGCCGGTGCAGCGAGTCGGCGGCGGCCCTGGCCTGGTCGGACAGGTTCGCCGGTTGGGCGTCCCGCAACGCCGTCCGCAACCCGCCCAGCAGCGGCGGATGCTGGCGCACGAGCAGCTGCGTGGAGAAGTCCAGGGCGTTGAGGGTCCCGGCGAAGGCGCCCAGCTTGGGCTCATCCGGCTCCAGCCCCAGCACCTCCAGCACGCCGACCTTCACCCCGTCGGCCCGCACCAGGCCGTCCTCCTCCACGTGGGAGAGCAGGAAGCCCTCGGGCAGGGGAAGCGGCGGCGTGGGTGGGGCCGCCGCGGGGTTCCGGCGGTGGACGCGGGCGGTCAGCCGGTGCAGGTTCGTACGCAGGGGGTTCACAGTCGTCGCCTCCTCGGCGTCATGGAATGGGGACCATGCCGCGCAGCAGGGCCAGCGCCACGCCTTTGGCCGAGAGCACGAGCACCAACCCCATGACGGCCCCCAGGACGGCGCTCCGGGCCTTGCCGGCGCCGCGCCCCTCCCCGCCCTCGACCATCAGGACGACGCCCGCCCAGACGATGGCGAACAGGCAGCAGCCGCTGGCGGCGTAGGCCATCGCGGTCAGCACCTGGTCGAAGGCATGCAGCATCGACTGCTCCTCGGCTTGCGCCGCATTCAGCACGGCGAGGGCACGGCTGGGGTTGAGCTGAACGCGTATGAGACGACTCACCACGGCCACCGCCAGCCGAGGAGGGTGAAGAGATCGTGCACCTGCTCATCACTGAGACGCGTCTGCGCCGCGGGCTCGGGGCCCGGCGGGAGTGGCGGCAGGTTGAGGACTCGATAGGGGGCGTCGGACCCGACGCGCAGCGTCAGGGCCAGCGCCTCGCGTTGGTCGCGCGTGATGGGCTCGCGCTCCACCACCTCCGCCCGCACGTGCTCGGGGTGGACGATGGTCAGGATGACGTCGCGGTCGACGACCGTGCTGGGGATTTCGAGGTTCGCCGCGACCGTGTGCTGCGTCGTGGTTCCGCCGGCATGGGTCACCGTCACAATCTCGCTGACGGTCTTGCTGGTGCCCGGCCGCTCAAGGCGCACCGTTGCGGTCCGGGCTTCGATGCGTTCGGGGTGGTGGGTGAGGTGGATCAGCGGCGGCAGGGCCATCTCCAGCGTCGCCCGCACGTCGGCCGCCAGCGTCACGCGGTGCACGGTTCGGCCCGCCGCCACCGGCAGCTGGACTCTTGTCTCGCCGTTGGGGACGAACGACGCGCTGGCGCGCGCCCCGCCGCTCACGAGGGCGACCGTCCCCGTGATGGCGGTGACCTCGGCCTCTCGCACCGCCGTCACGCGCTGGGCATGGTGACCGTCGGTCGTGGGGAGGTCCACCACCGCTGCAATGTCGGACACGCAGTCGGCGGCCAGCACGCCCTCGATGCGGTCCGGTTTCCAGCTGAGGGCGACGACGCGGGCGTCGCAGATCTCGCCCTCGACCACAGGGAGGGGATAGGGCAGCTGCGGCCCTTGCAGGGTCACGGCCCCCGCCTGTCCCCGCGCGTCTTTCCAGGCGAAGGCGAGGGACGGCGCGACGCCGACGAGGGGCAGGCGGTAGACGACGCGCTGGCCCTGGGCGAGGGATGCCGTGCCGGTGAACGACGGCTGCCGGCGGTCACCGTAGACTCGCACCTGCAGGTCCAGGTCGGTGGCCGCGCGCAGGGTGACCGTGGCGCGATCACCCGCCACCGCCAGCTCCTCAACGAAGAGCCGCCGGCCGGGGACCGGCGCGGGCATCTCGAACTCGATCTCGTCCTGCCAGGGCTCGTCGGCCAGGGCCGCGGGCGGGACGGCGATCGGAACCGTCGCCAGGGCGGCGATGGCCAGGGCGATGCCCCAGCCCGTGCCACGCTTCGGTTTCCGGGTCGCCGGTGGCCGGCCGTTCCCGGGCTTCCGCCGCCGCGTGCGCCAGCGCTTGCCGAACCATCCGAGGGGCCGCACGCGCCGCCGTTCGCGGCGGCGTCCCTTGCGCGGGCGCCGACGGCGGAGGCGCCGCCGGACGCGCCGCGGCAGCAGCCGGAGCCGCTCCGCCGCGGTCGGCGTCGGCGGGGGCGCCTGGTGCCGCAGCAGCTCGGCCTGGGTCCCGGCGTAGCGTCGCGGTCCCAGCCGGAACCGCAGCAGGTCGGCGACGACCAGCGGCAGCCGCCGGCCCCCGATCCGGCCCACGACGGCCGCCAGGCCGAGCAGGCCCAGGCCGACGGCGATGGCGAGCCGCAGCTCGGATGAGCCGATGGGCAGGACGCGGAAGGCGCCGTAGGCGAGGGCGCCCACCGCCGTCAGCGCCACGATCTGCGGGAACGTGAACCACAACAGGACGCGGTCTTCGGCCTGCACGTGGGTCGGCACTTCGTGCTCGTGCATGAGTGTGTCCTCCTGGTTGCCTTTCCTCCGTCCCGGTGGCCGCCTAGCCGCCGGTGCTGGGGGGCGCGGGCGTGATGGGGGTGGGGAGGCTGGGCGTCACCGCCGGGCTCACCACGGCGTTCATCACCAATCCGACGATGCCGTAGGCCACCATCGCGAGCACGATGCCGGCGACGGCGGTCAACATGGCGCTCTTGCCGCGTTCCATCTGGTGGGGCGCGCCCGAGGCCGTCAGGTACAGGTAGGCCCCGTAGATGAAGAAGCCGACGCCCACCGCGCCGACCAATCCCAGCAGGATGCCGACCAAGTTCGAGATGGTCTGGGTCAGTTGTGCCATTCGTGTGTCTCCTTGTCATGGTTGAGTGATTCCCTCACTCGCTGTTTCGTTGTTCGCGTGTTCGCGTTGCGTGCGGGCGCCGCCGCGTTACTGGCCCATCGCGCCTCCTCGCGTCCTCGGGTGATCGGCACGAGCCCGCGCCTGCCGGTGGATGTCGTGGGTGATCACTCGCTGGCGCTCCGGGGCGCTCCGCCGCCACCCGCGCCACGGCCCGATGGCGTGGCGGTGTCCGCCGCCGACCGGGCGCCGCCGGTCGCGCCTGACGCCAGCCCCGATCCGGCAGCCGCGGCGCCCGCCGCCATCCCGGCGGGGCCGCCGGCGGCGCCACCCGCCAGCATCCCGACGGCCCGGGCGGAGCGGGCCAGGGACCCGGGCAGGGCCATGCCGTAGTGGAGCGTGCGCAGCCAGGCGTCGAAGGTTCCCGCTTGACCCAGCAACGACGGCACGCGCGTCGCCAGGTACACGAAGGCCAGCGACAGCAGCAGCTTCCAGATGAGGTCCTGGACCGGCTCGAAGGTGGCGATGCCCGCAAACTCCTGCAGGAATCCGAAGGCCAACGCCAGGGCGATCAGCTGCACCGCCTGCTGGAATACCGTCGTCATGAAGGTGCGCACCCAGTGCCGCGCCCAGCCCGCGGTGTGCGGCAGGATCCACAACCCCCACGTGATGGGCGCCAGCGCCAGCAGGAGGTCGATGAGGGCCAGCCGCAGGAGCATCTGCACCACGACGTAGAGGACGAACAGGCCGTAGATCAAGTAGAGCAGCGCCAGGAGGACGGCCAGGCCCACGCTTCCGGCCGCAACCGCGGTGAGCAACGTCTCGGCCGAGGCTCGGAGCAGGTCGCCGGGGGTGATGTCGAGCGACGTGGCGACGAAGCCGGCGATGGCGTCGGCCATGTCAATGATCAGGGCGCACCACCACAGCGACGTGGCGGCGGCCACCAGTCCGAGGACCAGGCGGGGCACCGCGTCACGCCAGCCCGCCTGGGCCTGGCCCAGATGCTCGCTCATGATGAGGCTCAGCCCCAGCCAGCCCAGGATGACGACCAACGCGCCGGAGGCCACGGCCCAGACGACCGTCCAGGCCTGGATCACCAGGGGGTGCCCGTAGGTCAGCCCCGGCGGCGTGCCGGTGAAGATGTCGCTCATCCCGGCGTCATCCGCCCCCGCAGACGGCGGCGTCCGCGTCGCTGGCGCGCTCCACCACGCCGCAGAGGGTCCCGTGGACCCCCTCGATGACCCAGTGCGCGAAGGCCCGGGCCCAGCGCTCCGGGTCCAGGGCGCCGAGCACCTGGTCCCACAGCCCGGTGGGCTGATAGACCGGAATCACGGCGTGGAAGGCGTGGGGCGTCCCGCTACCGCCGGCCACCAGCAGGACCAGGAGGTAGGTCTGCTCCGGGTCGAGCTCGGGCTGCTCGTCCAGCCCGGGGTACTCGAAGCTGACCTCCCAGCCGTCGGCGCGCCGCGTGGCTCCGCCATGCACCTGATACACGCTCGTGATCCAGGCGCCGGTGTCGGGGTGGCGCACGCCGTAGTGGAGACCGTCGACCGCCTGATTGAAGAGGGGCCGCGCGATGAAGCGCCCGTCGTCCTTGCGCTCGATCGGGTCCTGGTCGGCGTTGACGAGGGTCAGGCCAGGGCCGGCCGGGTCCTGCGCCAGGGCGGGGGTGCTTGACGGGATCGTCAGCAGCGCCGCCAGCAGCAGCGCACGGGCCAGGGCGCGCCACCGGCTCGCCCTACCGGACGGCGTGGGCGCGGATCGTTCCACTGCGGGGCCTTTGCGGTGATGGGGTCGTCGGTCGTGCCCAGCGAGTGTGAACAGCCGCGCGTCGCGCCGTAATGGCTTATTGGGAGGGCCTGTCCACAGGCCTCCCTCCAGGGTCTGCACGGTGGCGGACCGAATGTGATGTCCTGGGGGTGTACAGAGAACGGCCGTGGCGTGCACACATGCACGGGCGTTGTGGAACTGGTGCGATAGGAAGGAGTGCGAGCGGCGGGCTGCATCGCCGCGAGCACTCCGACATAAGGCTCGGTTGCACGGCGGAGCGCATGCGCCTCCTATCGGACACGCACGTTTGCCAACGGCGCACGGACGGGAGACGAGCCATGGCCTCGGTGAAAACGACAGGTTTGTCCGGGGAGGCGAGATCGATGCAACGCGGGACAACGGTCGGGGGCAAGCGCCCGAGCGTGGAGGACGTGCACGAGTTGCGGCTGATGGCGCTGCTCCACGACCTGGTGCGGGAGCGGAAACTGAAGGGCGCGGCGGCGGATCTGGGGGTGGACCCCCGGACGCTGGCGGCGAGCCTGCGGCGGGGCGCGTTGTCCCCGTTGATGCGGGTGACGGTGGAGCGGCGGCTGCTGGCCGAGGGCGAGGCGGCGGCAACCCGGCAGCGGGACGAGATGCAGGCCCTGGCTCAGCGGGTCGAGCGACTGGAGACCCAGCAGACCGCGATGGCGCAGGCGCGGCGCGGTGACGACGCGGCTGCGGACGAGCTGCGGGCGGCGGTCCGCCAGGCGGACGCCGCCGCGCAGGCGCTGCAGGGGCTGCAGGCGCTGACCCGCCGGGTGGCGCGGCTGGAGCGGGGCCACGGCACGGCGACGGCCGCCGGTGCCGAGGCCACGGCGCCCGAGCCGCCATGGGCGGTCGACGATCCGAGCCGGCTCGGCGTGGTGACCGCCGACCCGCGCCCGGGCGAGGAAGCCTCCTACGGTCGGGGATTGCCGGCGGTCGTGGAGTGGCGGCGGCTGAACCAGCGGCGCGAGGAGGGCACGACGCTCGACCAGGTGAAGACCCGCGAGCGGATCATGGCGTTGGAGATCGCCCTGATCGGGGAGTACGCGTTGACCCTGCCGCCGGATACGTATCCGATACATCCGTCCGAGCGCGAGGGCTACCTGCGCTGGCGGCGGCGGGCGCTGGCGGACCTCCAGACGGAGCGGGCCCGGCGCGAACTGCGGCGCTGGGTCCGCCGGGTCCTCACCCTGGGCCTGTGGTGGCGGTAGCTCAACGAGGCGTGCGCCGGCGGGCGTCCATGGGGGTTGCGCCAGTGCCGCGGCACTGGCGCAAGTACCTGGGGCTGGAGGGCGCCG